>JBAYJS010000007.1:0-34335 GCA_041664985.1 Candidatus Buchananbacteria bacterium
CTCTTTGGATCGAAAAAAATTTTTAACCGTTTCAGAAATTGCCTTAAGGCATCACCGGCCGGGTACTGGCGAAAATTATCCTGATGACGAATTTATTGAGCACCACCTTGACCAAGATCCGGAAGTCGCAGCTTTATTGCAACAAAACGGCACTACCAAAAAAATTTTTAATATGGCCGGAATGATTTCGGTGATTGATATTTATGATTCTTTAAGGTCAGTCAGGCCCTATAAAGGCACGCTGGCAAAGCCGGAAGTGGAAAATATTTTGCGAAATAAATTTCCAATCGCCGATTATCCCAATGAAAATAAATTAATTGATTATTTAATAGAACAAACCGATTAAAATGAAAGCAATAATTTTAGCCGGCGGCGAGGGGACTCGTTTGCGCCCGCTGACTTATGAAATTCCTAAAGCCTTAATCCCGGTTCAGGGCAAAACTTTGACTGAACAGGTTTTTGATATTTATAAAAATGTCAAAGTGACCGAAATTATTTTATCAATCAGTTATTTGGCCGATAAAATGGTGGCTTATTTTGAAGATGGCAATAAATTCGGTTTTGATATCTCTTATTTAAGAGAAGACCGTCCGCGCGGAACTGCCGGTCCATTGTTGCTTTTAAAAGAAAAAAACGAAATTCCCAGTCAGGATTTTTTTATGTCAAATGGCGACAATTTGTTTGCTTTGGACTTAAAAAAAATGATTGAATTTCATAAAAATCAAAAAGCCGTAGTAACAATTGCTTTGGTAGAAGCACCAGATCCAACTCAAGTGGGTGTAGTAAAAATGTCAGGTGATAAAATTTTAGAATTTGTGGAAAAGCCAACCCGGGAAAAAGCGCCTTCCAGTTTTGCCAATTCCGGCTATTATATTATCTCGCCAGAAATTTTTAATTATTTGCCAAATCAAGAATTTGTAATGTTGGAAAAAGATGTTTTTCCGGTCTTAGCTAAAGCTGGCAAACTCTTTGGTTTTATTGGCAGTGGCCAGTGGTTTGATACTGGTACGCCAGAAAGGTATTTGCAGGTCCAAAAAGAATGGCGCGGTCCGATTAAAATTGAAAAATAATTTTTAACTTTAAAAAATGCTTAAAAAAGTAATTAGTTTAATTTTGTTGGTTGGAGTTTTGGTCACCGGTGGGAGTGTGGCTTATTATTTTTATGATATTGATGCGCCAAATTCAAACAATAGCAATATAAGTAAATTTATTATTCCCGAAGGTTGGGGGAGTACTAAAATCAGCCAGGAGCTGGCTAAAGCCGGTTTGGTAAATAATTTTATCGTTTTTGAGATGTATGTTTGGCTAAGCGGCATCAGCAGCAGTCTTTTGCCGGGTGAATATGATTTGGCCGGGAATTTAAGCATTCGACAAGTGGCCAAAATTTTAAGTAAAGGCAATACCAATTTAAGCAAAGAAGTCAGCCTGACTTTTATTGAAGGTTGGAATAACAAGGACGTTTCTGATTATTTGGTAAAAAATAATATTATTTCAGCCGATGATTTTTACGGCGTGATTGAAAAAAAAGCCGATTGGTGGGATCAATATGAATTTTTACAAACCAAACCAAAAAATTTAGATTTGGAAGGCTATTTATTTCCTGATACTTACCGGATTTATCGCGATGCCACCGCCAAAGATATTGTCGCAAAAATGCTTGATAATTTTGATAAAAAATTTACAGCCGAATTAAGACAAGAAATAAAAAAGCAAGGTAAAACCATTCACGATATTGTCACTTTGGCATCAGTGATTGAAAAAGAAGTTTCAACCGAGGTTGATCGAAAAATGGTAGCGGATATTTTTTACCGCCGGCTAAAAATTGGTATGCCGTTGCAATCAGATGCGACTGTAAATTATGTCACCGGTGATAACGCTTTGCGGCCAACCTACAAAGATATCAGTGTTGATAATCTTTATAATACTTACAAGCATAAAGGTTTGCCGCCCGGTCCGATTTGTAATCCCGGTATGTCAGCAATTTTAGCGGCAATTTACCCAACACCAAATCAATATTATTATTTTTTAACCACGCCAGACGGTCAGGTAATTTACAGTAAAACCAATGAAGAACATGCCAAAGCCAAAGCTAAATATTTAAAATAAATTTTATGGCCAAAAATAAAACTTTAGTCATGTCTTTGGGTGGTTCATTGATCGCACCGGACGGAGTTGATGTAAATTTTTTAAAAAAATTCAGACAATTGATTTTAGGCTATATTAAAAAAGGCAATCGGGTGGTTTTAATTTGCGGCGGGGGTAATACTTGCCGGAATTATCAAAAAGCCGCCAAAATCGCTTTTTCAAAAGTTAAAGACCGCGATTTGGACTGGATTGGTATTGCCACTACCAAGCTTAATGCCGAGCTGGTTAGTGCGATTTTTGGTGATTTGGCTTACGAAAGCATTTTGCCAAATCCCGGTAAAAAAATTAAAACCAATAAAAAAATTATTGTTGGTGCCGGTTACAAACCGGGTTCTTCTTCGGATAAAGACGCAGTTTTGGCAGCGATTGCTTTTGGTGCTAAAACCGTCATTAATCTTTCAAACATCACTTATGTTTATGATAAAGACCCCGGCAAGTTTAAGGATGCCAAACCGCAAAAGAAAATGGTCTGGCAAGATTTTTTAAAGCTGGTTGGTAGCAAATGGGTACCGGGTGCTCATGTGCCATTTGATCCGGTTGGCAGCCGTTTGGCCTATAAATCAGGCATAAATTTAGTAGTAATGAAGGGGAGTGACTTGAATAATTTAGGCAACTTTTTGAATCAAAAGGATTTTAAAGGTACAATTGTTGAATAATATTGACTTTTTTCTTCAACTGCTGTATTATTTAAATACAATTAATTTAGACCACAGACCGTGGGGGCAAAATTGCTTAAATTAGCCAAAATCTAACCCTGCGCAGGCCATCTAGCTAAAGAATTAGCTTTTAGTTATCAGTCTGTGGTTTTACCACAGTTTTTTGTTTGGCTTTTGACTTGTAGTTTTTAGAAATAAAGGCCACAAGCTAAAAGCTAATAACAAGCTAAAAAATATGCCTAAAACTAGACAACAAAAAGAACAGACGATCAAGGACTTAGTTGAACGGCTCAAAAAGAGCAAGTCTTTGGTTTTTGTTAACTTTGAAAAACTCAAAGTTAAAGACATTGAAAAATTAAGAAAAAATTGCCGAAAAGAAAAGGTCGATTATTTTGTCGCTAAAAAGACCTTAATGAAGGTAGCTTTTGAGAAAGCCGGAATCACTGATGTTGATCCAAAGACTCTAAGCGAAGGCGTTGCTTTGGTTTTTGGTGTTGAAGATGAAGTTGCTCCGGCAAGGATTGTTGCCAGTTTTGCCAAAGAGCATGAAGCCTTAAAAGCCATCGGCGGCGTATTGGAAGGTAAATTTATCAGCCGTGAAAAAGTCATTGAATTGTCTTTATTGCCAGCTAGAGAAGTTTTATTGGCCAAAGTTCTTGGTTCAATCAAAGCGCCGATTTCTGGTTTTGCCAATGTCTTGGCTGGAAATTTGAGAAACTTCGTTTACGTTTTAAATGCTATTAAAGAAACTAAAAATTAATAATTAAAATAATAAATTTTAAGGAGAATAAAATTATGTCAGAAGAAAAAAAAGTTGAAGTCCCCGCTAAATTCAAATCATTGGTTGAAGAAATTGAAAAAATGTCAGTGATTGATTTAGCCGACTTAGTTAAAGTTTTAGAAGAAAAATTCGGTGTTTCCGCTGCCGCTCCAGCCGCTGCCATGGCTGTTGCCGCCGCTGCCGCTCCAGTTGAAGAAAAAAGCGAATTTACCGTCGAATTGACTGCTGCCGGTGACAATAAAATCAATGTCATCAAAGCCGTCAGAACCGTTACTGAATTAGGCTTAAAAGAAGCCAAAGATTTAGTTGACGGTGCGCCAAAAGTGGTCAAAGAAGGTGTAAAGAAAGAAGAAGCGGAAAAGATTAAAAAGACCTTGGAAGAAGCTGGTGGTAAAGTCACTTTGAAATAACAATTCAATCAGACCAAATAAAAAGTAGGGACGCCCAATTGGGCGTCCCTACTTTTTATTTGATTATTTGAGGTGTTCGGTTGGTACGCCAAATATTGAATTGCCGTTTAAAATATAAATTTTCTTTTCTTTTTCAATTACCACAAAGTCTTTTAAGTCATCAAAGGAATTGGAAAAATACTGATTAATCAATTTTCCTTCTTTGTCCATAACAATTATTCTTTTAGTTGGCCCGTCTATAAAGTATAAGTATTTGGAAAATTCATCGGTTTTTAGTTTGGTCGGATTTTGAACTTTTGGATCAATAACATTGGTTTTAAAGCTGGTAATTATTTTACCATTTTCCAGTTTTTGAATTTGGCCGTCTTTTTTTAAAAGATAAATCGAGCCGTCAACGGCAATTGAAGAACTGTCGGCTAAATTAGTATCGTCTTTAATCCAGCTGTTGACTTTGGTGTATTCATTTTTGTCTTTGGTATAGCGGTTGATTTTATTGTTTTTTGTATCCAGAGTATAAATTTGGCCCTTGAAAGCGGTTAAATCGGCAATGGCGGCGTTAGCTTCGAAACTGATTTTTATTTTTTGCAAAGAATCGGTTTTGGGATCAAGTTTAAAAGCCTGATTTTTTGAATTTAAAAGGATTAATTCACTTTCACTTACACTGGCGCCCAGGTCCAAAACAGCAGTATCCAAATCAGGAGTTAAAATCGCAGACATTATTCTGGAACTCAAATTTGCTTTATAAATTGACTGATTATTTTGGTTTTGAGTGTAGACATTTCTGCCCGACAATAAAGCGAGTTTAGAAATTTTAGCCTGGCTGTCTAAATTTTGGAAATTAACGATTTGAATCGGTTCGGTCACTTCAATAATATGGCGCAGCTTGGCCAGCTGCTCTTCAATTCCTTGTTCTAAAAGCCAAACCTGTTGTTTTTGCGATTTGGTGGTTGGTTTCAAAGCCAAAATCATATTTTTAGCATCAACCAAAAATTGTCTGGCTTGATTTTCATCGCGGTAGATTAAACTGGCTTCCGCTTCATTTTTTTTGTCCTCGGCTTGGTTAAAGACTAGATTGAAAGCTTCATTTTTTTTGTCTTGTATATTTTTGGCCGCCAGCCAAAAAATACTTAGAGAAAACAGGACGGCTAAAATAATGGTGGTAATCAGCAAAATCTGGCTTGACTTTGGTAATTTTTTGTATTTATTAATTGGATTGCCAAAAATTCTGTTGGTGATATTGCCAAGTTTTGACCAAATCGGTTTATGTTTAAATTTAGAATTAATTTTTTGGCCTAAAGCCAAAACCGGCTGGGTGATTTTTTTATGATCAATATTAATATGAACATTAGCCAAAGGATTGATTTTTTTAATTTTTGGTACCAGCGGGCCAAAATCAAGGCTGGGTTTTTTTAAATTCAAGCCGGGAACAAGATTTGGTTTTTTGGTTTTATATAAATTAAAAGCTTTGGCTTTGGTTTTGCCGGCATAGGCGCCAAATAAATTTTTACCGGCAACAAAATATTTTTTTACTTCCGGCAGTAAAGAAGGGGTTAAAAATTTTTCGGTTTCTTTTTCAGTTTTCATCATTTCTTTAACCGAATCGCGGCTAGCGGCTTTTTGGTAATCAAATTCTTGATTGCTTGCAATCGGTCTTTTTTCGGCAAAGGCCAAAAGTTCAAGTTCAGCGGTAATGACGCCGAAATTTTCTTTTGGAGTTTGCTCTAGAGTTTTTTGTAATTCAATTAAGCCCTCGACCAAAAGGTTGGAAGTGATTATATTTTTTATTTTATCCATGGAAAAATAATCAAAAATATTGGCAGTGCCAATAAATAAAATATCACGGGGCTTGATTTTACCGCTAATAATTTGAGCAAAAAGCCGAAAAGGATCGGGCGAAGTGGCATTGGGAACGGAAGCATCTAAAATATTAATAATTCGGTAAGTGTCTAGGTTCGTATGATAAAAAAGAATCGCACCGACATTACCGACAACGGCAAAATGCAATTCTTGGTTAAAAACCACGGCAATAATGATATTGATTTTATCCAAATCCAGTAAAATTTGTTCACTTTCCAAAAAAGCGGCGATAGCCAGATTGGTTTTTTTTAAAGTCAGTTCGAATTTTTCTGAAACGCTTAAAAATTTATCATCGGCAAAATTACTTTTTTGGTAGTAATAATTATTTTTTAATTCTTCAATTATCAGGTCAATTAATTTTGCCACCTGTTCGTCGTTTGAATAGATTTCAATCAGGCCGAATATTTTTCCGACTTTGCCGGCTAAATCTCGGGTTGGCTTGGTCGAAAATGTCCTGACAAAGCTTTTTGATTTGCCCGGACGTTCAACTACCAGCTGATTGATTTTAGTCTCTAAATAATCCATTTTTTGTGCTGATTTGTCACTAATTAATGTTTATATTATACTATAAATAGTCCTAAGACGTAAATCCCTAAAACATAGGAGATAATTTAATGCTTGAACAATTATTTAGTTCAAAGACCAGAGTAAAGCTTTTGCGGCTGTTTTTGAATAATCCGGCTCAACCTTTTTATTTAAGAGAGTTGGCCAGAAAGCTTGGTACCCAGCTTAATTCGGTTCGTCGGGAAATCGATAATTTGGAAAGTGTTGGTATTATTAAATCAATCAATTTAGAAGAAACCGAACAGTCGACCAAGGGTGGCAAGGAAAAAGCCGGCAGTAAAAAATATTTTTTGGCCGATACGGACTTTATTTTGTATCCCGAGCTTAAAGCTTTGCTTTTAAAAGCCCAGTTGCTTTTGGAAAAGAATTTTGTCAGTAAAATTGAAAAGCTCTCTCAGCTTAAGCTTTTTATTTTAACCGGAATTTTTGTCGGTTTGGAAGGCAGTCAAACCGACTTATTGCTGGTTGGTATGATTAATCGAAAAACCTTGGCCAAAATTGTCCGTGATTTTGAGCGGGAAATCGGTCGAAGCGTGAATTATACGGCAATGAGCTACCAAGAATTCAAATACCGCCAAGATATCACTGATAAATTTTTATATGATATTTTGGAAGGCCGAAAAATTGTAGTCGTTGATAAAACGGCAAAAGCATCATAATGGAAAAAAAAATTATTTTCAAAAATAACCGTGGC
The DNA here is from genome assembly GCA_041664985.1 of Candidatus Buchananbacteria bacterium. GTDB lineage: Bacteria > Patescibacteriota > Patescibacteriia > Buchananbacterales > UBA6539 > JBAYJS01. Next base: position 7,108 of record JBAYJS010000007.1, read on the forward strand.
CAAAAAATCGCTGGGGTTTTTAATATTCCTAAAACCAAGCCGCCGTATCCGGCAGTGATTATTTGTCATGGCTTTAAAGGTTATAAAGATCAAGCGCATTTGAAAAGTCTGGCTTCGAGCTTGGCTAAACAGGGAATTTTGGCATTTAGGTTTGATTTTGGCAATGGCGTGGGCAAAAGCTACGGTAAGTTGGAAGACATTACCTTTGCTCAATATTTAAATGACCTTAAAACGGTTATTGATTTTATTTCTAAAAATAAAACAGTTGATAAAAATCGGATTGGTTTAGTCGGTCATAGTTTGGGCGGTCAGCTGATTTTACATTATGCGCCAAGTGATAAAAGAGTAAAAGTTTTGGCGGATTGGGCCGGTGTGATTTTTCGCGGCGGCGGGCAAACTAACTTGGGAAAAATTATTATGCTTCAGCTTGATGAGGCCAAAAAAACCGGCTACTTTCAGATTCGTAGTGCCAGAACTGGAAAAGTTTATAAAATTAAAATTGACTACTATTTTGATATTTTAAAACACAATACGCCAGCTTGGGTAAAAAAGATTAAAATTCCCACCTTAATTTTGCATGGTTCTAAAGACAATAGTGTTTCTTTAAAACATTCAGAAATGGCTTATCGCTTAGTCAAAGGACCAAAAAAGTTTATTATTATCCCTGGTGCACCGCACACCTGGCGCGGTAAAGACGATCCGGGCGGTAAGTTTCAAAAAGAAATTAATCTAATTACTACTGGTTGGTTTAAAAAATATTTATGATTTTGTTAATTCACACCGCTGATGAAAAGCAGGTAATTGTTGGTCTGGTTAAAGCCGGAAAAATGATTGCCAAAAAACAGCTGGCTGCACCCTATCGCCAAGCCGAAAAGATTTTGGGTCAAATTGATATTTTGCTAAAAAAACAATCTTTAGATTTGAAAAAAATAAAAGGGTTAGTAGTAGTTTCAGGTCCGGGCCCGTTTACGGCCTTGCGAATCGGTGTCACTACGGCCAATACTTTAGCTTGGGCGTTAAAAATTCCTATTGCTCAAGTCAAACTTACTGAGTTTAAAGATTTGGCCGAATTGGCAGATGTGGCTGAAAAGAAAATTAAAAAAGCCAAACTAAAAAGCATTATTGAGCCATTCTACGACAAAGAACCAAATATTACTTTAAAAAAAGTTGCGGTTATTTTTGGCATTTTCTTTTTATTGCTGCCGGTTTTGGCGTTTGCGGCAGATTTGCCAAATCAAGATTCAGACAACGACGGTTTAACTGACGAGCAAGAAATGAAAATCTATTATACCGATCCAAACAAGGCTGATTCAGATGATGACGGCTTTGCCGATAAATTGGAGCTAATTAATGGTTATTCGCCAATTTATAAAGATAAAAGATTGATTACAGTTGATTCAGATAACGATGGTTTAAGTGACGGATATGAGCTGGCCTTGCATGCTGATTTAAAAAATCAAGATTCTAACGGTAATGGCTTGGTTGATGGCGAAGAATTTAAACAACAGTTGGATCCGGCTAAACCCGGTAAAGTAAAACTGGAAAAAAGAATTGAGGTTAGTTTATCCAGACAAAGACTAAATTATTTTCTGGGTCCGGTCAGACTCAATGAATTTATAGTTTCTACCGGCAAGGCCTCAACGCCAACGCCAGTTGGTACTTTTTCGATCAATAAAAAAAATCTTAAGGCTTGGTCAAAAATGGCCGGGCTTTGGATGCCTTATTGGATGCAATTTTATGGCGCTGATGCCTTTCATGAATTGCCCGAATGGCCTAACGGTACCAAAGAAGGGGCGAACCACTTAGGTCGGCCGGTTTCTCACGGCTGTATTCGGCTTGGTATTGGTCAAGCTAAACAGCTATATGATTGGGCTGATATTGGCACTAAAGTAGTTATTTCTAAATAATTTTGTGGATTTTAAAATCATTACAACTTTGTGCTATATTATTAATAGCCAAAATCAAGTTTTGCTGGTAAAAAAGAAAAGGGGATTTGGGGTTGATAAATGGAACGGACCGGGCGGCAAAGTTGAGCCAAACGAGAGTATCGAGGAATCGTTAATTAGAGAGATAAAAGAAGAAACCGGTTTGATTTTGCAGGAAAAAAAAGAGCTTGGGTTTATTGAATTTGTTTGGCCAAAAAGTTTACAAGATTGGAATACCCGTTGTCATATTTATTTTTGCCGTGATTTTGTAGGTGAGCCGGTTGAATCCGAAGAATGTCTGCCGCAATGGTTTTATTTTGATCAAATTCCTTACGATCAAATGTGGGATGATGATAAATATTGGTACCCTGATGTTTTGAGGGGAAATGAGATTAAAAAAAGATTTTATTTTAACGAGGAAAAGAAAGTTTGTTCTTTTGAGGATATTAATAATAATTAAATTAGGCCATAGCCTTAATCCATAATTTAGTTTTATCTATGAGCGGCAAAAAAATACTACTCGTTGAGGATGACCGTGATCTTTTGTTTTTAATGAATAAAAAATTAACCGATGAAGGTTTTTTGGTTATCAAAGCCGAAACCGGCCAGCAGGCTTTGGATATTTTACCCAAAGAAAAACCGGACTTAGTTTTGCTAGATATTTTATTGCCTGACATTGATGGTCTAACGGTGTTAAATGAAATTGCCAATCATCCCGAAGTAAAAAATACGCCGGTAATTATTTTAAGCAATCTGGCTGATCAGGGTTCTTTAGAGCAGGCTGCCGCGGTTGGCGAGTATGAATACCTGGTTAAAGCCAAAACCGATTTGAGTGAAGTAGTTGATCATATTAGGAAAAAGCTAAAGCTAAATTAAGATTTATCCACAGAGCAGAGAATAATCTTGACAAAACTGACAAATTTAGTTTAAAAAATGGCTTAAAACGCCATTTTTTTATTTAGTTGTGAAGTGGTTGACAGTGGTGTTTTTGTGGTGTAAAATGGAATTGTAGTGGTAGAAAGTGGATGGAAGTGGGGATAACTGCTAAAGTGGGTGGATAAGCCAAAAATTAAAAAAGTAAAACGAAAAAGCAAAAATAAAGTAAAAAACCAAAATAAAGCTAAGTAATTTAATAAGTTTTTCCTAATTTTGTCGCCCAAATCGGGCGCTGGAAAAGACATCTATGTTTATTGGTGAATACCAACACAATATCGATGAAAAAGGCCGCTTAGCCGTTCCGGTTAAGTTTAGGCAACAATTGGCCAAAGGGGCAGTGGTAACCAAGGGTTTGGATGACTGTCTTTTTTTGTACACCAAAAAGGAATGGGCAAAGCTGGCTGAAAAGCTGGCGGCTTTGCCAATTTCCAAAGCCAATACTCGGGCATTTTCTCGCTTAATGTTAGCCGGTGCCATGGATGTGGAAATCGACAAACAAGGCCGAATGCTGATTCCCGATTATTTGCGCCAATACGCCGGTGCGGCCAAGGAAGTGATTATCGCCGGGCTTTATAACCGTTTGGAAATTTGGGACAAACAAAAATGGGAAAAGTATAAACAAGGAACTGAAACTAAAAGTAGTGATATCGCCGAAGCTTTAGGCGAATTAGGGGTTTAAGCTATGAGAAATTTTCATCAGCCAGTAATGCTTGGAGAAGTAATTCATTACTTGCAGCCAAAAGCGGGTGATAATTTTATTGATTGTACTTTGGGCGGCGGTGGTCACACTGAAGAATTATTAAAAAGAATAGCACCAAGCGGCAAGGTTTTAGGCATTGATTTGGATCCGTTGGCAATTCAGACAACCCAGGAAGCAATTAAAAATCATAAAGGCCGTTTAATTATTGCCAAAGGAAACTTTTCCGATCTTGCCCAAATTGTTAAAGAAAATAAATTTACTAAAGTTAAAGGAATCTTACTTGACCTGGGTTTGTCCAGCGGTCAGCTGAGAGATCATAATCGCGGTTTTTCTTTTTTGGCCGAAGGTTCACTCGATATGCGTTTTGGCGCTCAGTCTGAAACCACGGCCGAAACAATTATTAATTCCTGCAGTCCAAAAGCGTTAATTGAAATATTTAAAAATTTTGGCGAAGAAAGTTTAGCCAAACCAATTGTTGACCAAATTGTTTACGTTAGAAAAAAAACGCCAATTACCAAACCGGCTCAGTTAGTTGAAATTGTTTGTGAAGTTTATAAAAAGTATTATCGGGCTAAATCAAAATTTAATCCGGCCACCAAAGTTTTTCAAGCACTCAGAATTGCCGTTAATGAAGAGTTACAAAATTTAACGGCAGTTTTACCAGCCGCTATGAATATTTTGCAAAAAAACGGTCGGCTCGTGGTAATCAGCTATCACTCATTGGAAGATCGAACAGTTAAAGAATTTTTTGCCACTCAATCGCGCGATTGTATCTGTCCGCCCAAAATGCCGCTTTGCCAATGCACTCACAAAAAAAGTTTAAAAATTATCACTAAAAAACCAATTAGCGCCACTGATTTGGAAATTTTAGAAAATCCCAGGGCCAGAAGCGCCAAAATTCGAGTCGCTCAAAAAATTTAAATAAAATAAAAACAAAAATATGACCAAATTTTCACATCTGACAAAACCAACCCAGTCAAAAAACTATTTTAACGCCAAAAAAATGCCCACCTTAAAATTTAATCTTTCCGTGGCCAACGTTTTGATCGGCGTTTTTTGTGTAATGCTTTTTGTCACTTATTTAATCCAAGTCAACAGTTTAGCCACTAAAGGTTACCAAATCAAAGAATTGGAAAGAAAAGTGGGTGAATTAAAACAAGAAAAAGCCGATTTGGATTTGCAAACTTTAAGTTTACAGTCAGTTGGCGCCATTAAAGACAAAGTTAATTCTTTAGGCATGGTAGCGGTTAATAAGACCGAATTTATTTCCGACAATTCAGTCGCTTTGGCTCGATAAAAATATTTTAAAATTTTAAATCAATTGACCCCGTTTGAGTCTGTAGCGGGGTTTAATTGAAAAAAATTACTTTTTCCATGGCAATTTCTTTTTTCAAAAATCAAAGAGGGCCAAAACAAAACATTGATATTAGAATTTTTTGCATCTTGGGTGTAATTTTTTTGATTGGTTTGGCTATCATTGTTCGTTTGTTTATTTTGCAGATTTGGCAAGGTTCTTTTTACAAAACCATGGCTTCGGCAGAGCATGAAGTTTCTGAGGATTTAATGCCAGATCGCGGTTCAATTTATGCCAAGGAAAAAGATCAACTTTTCCCGCTAGTCACTAATCGTGATTATTATTTAGTTTATGCTGAACCGGTCAGAATCAAAAAACCAGAGGTTGTGGCTCAGGCTTTGGGAAAAATTTTAAAATTCACCGAGGAAGAATCGGCTGACTTGCTTATTCGTTTAAGCAAGGGAGATGATCCTTATGAACCGATTAAACATAAAATCACCAAACAAGAAGTTGATGAGATTAAAAAATTTAATTTAGCCGGGATTGGTTTTGTTTCAGAAAATTTTAGATTTTATCCGGAAAAGGGAATTGGTGGTCATATTTTTGGTTTCGTTGGTTTTAAAGACAATGAAAAAATCGGTCAATACGGTCTGGAAGGTTATTTTAATAAAGAGCTTTCTGGGCAAGCCGGTTTGATGAAATCGGCTAAAGACGCTTTAGGTTCGCTTATTACAATCGGCAGTCGTTCGGTCAAAAAAGCTGAAAACGGATCGGATTTGATTTTGACCATTGACCGACAGATTCAATTTTTTGCTTGTCAAAAACTAAATGAATTTTCCGATCGATTCGGCGCTGACGGCGGCAGTGTGATTGTGATGAAACCAACCGGTGAAATTTTAGCCATGTGTAGTGTGCCGGATTTTGATCCGGATAATTATCAAGATGTAAAAGATATAAACCAATTTAATAATCCGGCGATATTTGAGGCCTACGAACCTGGTTCAGTGATGAAAGCAATCTCAATGGCAGCTGGTCTGGATAGCGGGGCGGTAACTCCGGAAACGACTTACAACGACGAAGGTGAAGTTAAGGTTGGCGGATTTACGATTAAAAATTCCGATCTCAAGGCTCATGGTATAACCAACATGGTTGGTATTTTAGAAAAATCTTTGAATACCGGCGCGATTTTTGTTGAACAAAAGGTTGGTAAAGAAAAGTTTAAAAATTATTTGAAGAATTTTGGCTTTGGTAAAGTTACCGGAATTCAATTGAACAAAGAAGTCGCCGGTGATCTTTCGGCATTGGATAAATCGGGCGAAATTTATGGCATGACTGCTTCGTTTGGTCAGGGTATCATGGTTACGCCAATTCAGCTGGTGGCGGCGTTTGGCACAATCGCTAATGAAGGAAAATTGGTCAAGCCGTTTGTTGTTTCTGAAATTGATAAGCCAGATGGCCAAAAACAAATTTTTAGTCCTCAGGTTGTCAGACAAGTCATTTCACCAAAAACCGCATCAGTACTAACTGGTATGTTAACTTCGGTCGTTGAACACGGTTATGGTAAAAAAGCAGGTAATAAAGGCTATTATTTTGCCGGTAAAACCGGTACGGCCCAGGTGGCGGCACCCGGTGGCGGTTATGGCGGCAAAACTATCCATACTTTTGCTGGTTTCGGGCCGATTTCCAAACCAGCCTTTGTAATGGTAACCATGTTGAATAATCCCAAAGGTGTGAGGTTTGCCGAAGACAGTAGTACGCCGTTATTTGGTCAGATTGCTCAATTTTTGTTAAACTATTATCAAATACCACCAGATTATTAAGCTTAAAAAATAATAAAGATACAATGAAAAAAATACTTAAAAAAATACTCCGTTTTTTTGCCGTAAAAATCGTTCCTAAATATCAGCCCGAAATTGTTGCCATTACCGGCAGCGTCGGTAAAACTTCAACCAAAGAAGCGATTTATACGGTTTTGGCTTCCTCATTTAACGTCAGAACAAACATTAAAAATTATAATAATGAAATTGGCATTCCTTTGACAATTATCAATGCCAAAGCGGCCGGCAAATCATTAATTGGTTGGGTTGTGGTTTTTGCCAAGGCTATTGGTTTATTAATTAAAACTGATAAAAATTATCCAAAAATTTTAGTTTTGGAAATGGGCGCGGACCATCCGGGTGATATTAAATATTTGACCGGCTTTTTACCGATTAAGGTCGGTGTTATCACGGCGGTGGCACCGGTTCATTTGGAATTTTTTAAAACTTTAGAGGAAGTGGCCAAAGAAAAAGGCAGTTTAATTAAAGCTTTACCCAAATCCGGTTTTGCGATTTTAAATCAGGACGATAAATTGGTTTTTGAAATGAAAAAAAATACCAATGCCACGGTTTTAACTTTTGGTTTAATTCCGCAAGCGGAAGTTAGGGCCAGTGAAATTGCCGTCAGCCATGAAGTTGATTATAAAGACGTCAGTACAATTCAGGGTATTAGTTTCAAGCTAAATCATAAAGGTAGCGTAGTGCCCGTGCTTTTGCCTTCGGTTTTGGGCGAGCATTTAGTTTTAACGGCGCTGGCTGCCATTGCCGTTGGCTTGGTTTATAAAATTAATCTCCACACCATTATTGAAAGCTTAAAAACCTATGAGCCGCCCAAAGGCCGGATGCATATAATTTCAGGCATCAAAAATACTTTAATTATAGATGATACTTATAATTCCTCACCGCTAGCGGCAGCAAAAGCTTTGCATCAGCTTAGCGAAATAAATTTGGATAAGCATCATAAAAAATACGCAGTTTTGGGTGATATGCTTGAGTTGGGTAGCTATACCGAGCAGGCTCATCAGGAATTGGGCCAAGCGGTTTTTGATTATAAAATTGATTATTTAATCACGGTTGGTGAAATTTCCCGCGATATTGTTCGCGGAGCGGTAAAAGCCGGAATGAGTAAAGACAATTGTTTTAATTTTAAAAATAGTTTGGAAGCGGCCAAGTTTTTGCAAGACCGAATTGCCGAAGGTGATTTGATTTTAATCAAAGGTTCACAAGGTGTGCGAATGGAAAAAGCGGTTAAAGAGTTGATGGCTGAGCCGGAAAAAGCCGAGGATTTGTTGGTGCGACAGGGCAAAGAGTGGCAGTAGCCAAGCAAGACAAGTTTTTAGCAAGACCTGCCTGCCGGCAGGCAGGTAAGTAAGCAAGATAAGTAATCATCAATTTTTCAATGATACAAAAAAGAGAAGGAGATAGTCTGCCTTCTCTTTTTTGATTTTTTTTGTTAAAATGCTTCTATGACATCACTTGAAATTTATAACACTTTAACCAGAAAAAAAGACGAATTTAAGCCACTTAAAGACAAAGTGGTTACTTTTTATCAGTGCGGCCCAACGGTTTACTGGACCCAGCATATTGGCAATTTACGAGCCATGGTCATGGCGGATTTAATTGTTCGGTCGTTAAAATATTTAGGTTATCAGGTTAAATTTGTTCGAAATTACACTGACGTCGGCCATCTGACCAGCGACGAGGACGAAGGCGAGGATAAAATGGAAAAGGGCGCCAAGCGCGAGGGGCTCAACCCGGGAGAAATTGCCGATAAATATATTAAAATTTTTGAGCAAGATGTCAAAGAGTTAAACTGCCAAGAGCCATGGAAAAAACCAAAGGCAACTGAATACATTAAAGAAATGCAGGCAATGGTGCAAACGCTTTTAGATAAGGGTTTTGCTTATCAAACCGATTTAGCGATTTATTTTGACATCACCAAAGCCAAAAATTATACGGCGCTATCCGGACAAGATTTGGCAAAAAATATTTCCGAATCAGGTAAAGGAGAAGTTTCTGATCCAAATAAAAAACAACCGGCGGATTTTGCCTTGTGGTTTTTTAAAGCTGGGGTTCACAAAAATGCGATTCAAACTTGGCCCAGCCCGTTTAAGTCAGCTTTGGTTGAAGAGAGCCGGGGTTTCCCGGGCTGGCATATTGAATGCTCGGCCATGGCCAAAAAATTGCTTGGCGACACGATTGATTTGCATATGGGTGGAGTAGAACACATTTCAGTTCATCATACCAATGAGATTGCCCAGTCCGAGGCCGCTAATGGGGTTAAATTCGTTGATTATTGGCTCCACAACGAGCATTTAACCGTTGATGGGGGTAAGATGGCTAAATCAGCCGGCACCAGCTATTCTTTGCAAGAAATTAAGGCTAAGGGTTTTGATCCACTGGCTTTGCGTTATTTATTTTTGCAGGCGCATTATCGTTCTAAACAGAATTTTACTTGGAAATCTTTGGCAGCGGCCCAAACTTCTTTGGTTGGCCTGCGCGGCAGAGTTTTGGATTATAAAAAAAGAAATGAAAAGGGAAAAATAAATGATAAATTTAAAGATAAATTTATTGAAGCATTAAAAGATGATTTTAATATTCCCAAAGCATTGGCTATAGTCTGGGATCTTTTGAAATCTGGATTGGATAACAAAGATAAGCTTGCCACCTTTTTAGATTTTGATGAAGTTTTAGGTTTAGGATTAGGTCAAGATAAAGAGATTGAAATTCCAAAAAAAGTAGAAGAACTGGCAAAAAAACATTTTGCCTTGTGGAAAAATAAAAAATTTGAAGAATCAGATAAATTAAGGCAAGAAATAGCGGAAAAAGGTTATATTATTGAAGATTCGCCGGAAGGTTATAAATTAAAAAAGAAATAATTAGTTAAAAATCAACCCAGCCTTTCGCGAAAGGCTGGGTCAACATAGCGCCAATTAGTGCTATGTTGCATCGAAATTCACAAAAAAGAATATATTTTCCCGGCGCAGTTTATTTTATAACCATTGTTGTTCAGGCTAGATTGCCGTTTTTTAAAGAAGAAATATTTTGTGATTTATTAATTGAAGATTTAAAATTTTGTAAGGAATTGAAAAAATTTGAATTATACGGATTTGTCATTTTGCCAGACCATATTCATTTATTGATTAAACCGGGTTATAAATTTAATATTTCAAAAATTATTCAATCAATTAAAAAGGAATTTTCGCGAGATATTAATCGTATATTAAATTGCGAAGGCGCGATTCCGGAATCGCGCCTTCGAGGACATCAATATTCGCATTATTATAATAAAAATTTTTCCGTACCAAATTTTTTTAAATATAAAAGCCAATTTATTAAAAAATATCGCCAAAATCAATTTCAATTTTCAGAATTTCGTTGGCAAAAATCATTTCATGATCACCTGATTCGGCACGAAAAAGATTTAAATTATCATTTACGGTATATCTGGCTTAACCCGCAAAAGCATAAAATTGTAAATAATTTTGAAAAATATAAATATTTTTCGTATAATAATTTACCAGGATTTAATTGATAATTTTAATTAGTTTATGTCTAAAAAAGTTTTAATCGTTTATGCAACCGGCGGCATGGGTCATGTTTCCGCGGCCAAAGCTATTGAGCAAGCCTTCAAAGAAAAATATTCCGACGTTGAAATTAAAAATGTCGATGTGATTGATTTTGCCATGAAAGTTTACAAAAAAGTTTTTGTGGACGGTTACAACTATGTTAGCGCCAAAACCCCGGAGCTTTGGGGCTGGCTTTATCGGACTTACAACGACCAGTCCAAACAAAAATTGCCGCGAATGTTGTCACAGCTAGCAATTGAGGGAAAGTTTATCCCTTTCATTGAGGAATTTCAACCGGATTTTATTATTTCCACTCATCCTTTGCCAATGCTTTTGGTTTCGCATTCAAAAAAGAAACATATCATCAATATTTTGTCTTCAATGGTTTTGACCGATTTTGGCTGCCACAGTTTTTGGATTGCGCCGGAAGTAAACTATTATTTTGTTTCAACCGAAAATGTTAAAAAATGTTTATTGGATTATCAAGTTAAATCCGAGCAGATTGGTGTTACCGGTATTCCAATTGAAAATAAATTTTTTAAAGTTAAACCCAGGGCGGAATTAATTCAGAAATTAGGTTTGGAACCGGATTTATTCACAATTTTGATTGTTGGCGGACAATTTAGTTATCAGGCTTTAGAAACTATCATTGGTGGTATTACCAAAAAACACGATGGCCAAGTTCAGTTTTTGGTGGTTGCCGGTCGGGATAAAGAGTTAAAGGAAGCTTTGGATAAATCAGATTTGAATAAAGATTCAAAAATAAAAACCTTTGGTTTTATTGATAATATGCATGAATTAATGGCAGTTTCAGATTTGATTTTTTCCAAAGCCGGCGGTTTGACGGTTTCGGAATGTATGGCCATGGGTTTGCCGATGGTGATTAATAAAGTAATTCCCGGGCAAGAGCAAGACAATGTTAATTATCTGGTCCAAGCGGGCGCGGCAGTTAAAGTTGAGGATTTTGATCAAGTGGTTAATGCCGTTAATGATTTGGTCTCTGATCCGCAAAAAGTCGCTGAAATGAAAGCCGCTTGCCAAAAAATAGGCAAACCAAAATCAGCCGAAGCTTTGGCGGATTTTGTGTATGGTAAAATAAATAAATGAAAAAAGATTTTTGGCAAAAATTGAATAAACCCATTCTCGCGCTGGCCCCAATGGCTGGCGTTTCAGATTCGGCTTTTCGTCAACTGTGTAAGTCTTTTGGCGCGGATGTGGTTTATACGGAAATGATTTCGGCTGACGGACTGCATTATGATTCCAAAAAAACTCTGGCGCTTTTGGATTTTGTCAAAAGTGAAAAACCGATTGTCTGCCAGCTTTTTGGCAAGCGGCCGGAAATGTTTGCCAAAGCCGCCCAAGTTGTTCAAAAATTGGGTTTTTCCGGTATTGATTTGAATTTTGGTTGTCCGGCTAAAAAAGTCGTAGCTCACGGCGGCGGTGTGACTATGATGCGCGATTTGAAGCATTGTCATTTGTTAATTAAAACAGTTTTAGATAATACTGATTTGCCGGTTTCGGTTAAAATTCGTTCGGGTATTGAAAAAGTCACGGCTTTGGATTTTGTAAAATCAATCAGCGATTTGCCAATTAGTGCCATTATGATTCACGGCCGACCGTTTAAAAATCCGTATACGGCGCCAATTGATTACGAAATGATTAAAAAGGTCAAAGAAAATTTTTCCGGTGTGGTTTTGGGTAATGGGGGAATTTTTTTCCCAGAAGATGCCAAGCTGATGATTGAAAAAACCGGTGTTGATGGCGTCGGTTTAGCCAGAGGTCTTTACGGCAAACCTTGGCTTTTTAAACAAGTTAAAGATTATTTGAAAAAAGGCAAATATCAGGAGTTTGATTTTGCGCAAATTAAAAAAGTTGCAATTAAGCACGCCACCCTGGCAGAGAAAGCCAAGGGCCAATGGGGGATTACTGAAACCCGAAAGCATTTGGCCTGGTATGTTAAAGGTTTTGCCGGCGCGGCCAATTTACGTCAAGAATTGGTTTTAGTCCAAAGCGTCAAAGAAATCAGAAATATTTTAAAATAGATTTTATAAAAAAATAGACCCAGACTGAAGCGTTAGCTAAAGTCTGGGTTTTTAGTAAAGAGCGGGGTGGTGTGGTTCAGCGGCCGTGTCGCTCAACGGCTTCGCTGGCTTCATCCGGTGGCGTATCGGCCTTGATTTCCATCTCGTTGGCCGGCGGCAAGCTAGCGAGCTGAGCTTCCAGTTTTGCTTTATCGCCGCTGAAATGCCACACCGAAAAGCTCGGGGTCGGGCATTGCGCCGTCAGTCCGAGGGCGGCATAGATCTGGTCGTTGGTGAACTCACCGATGACGGCCAGGAACCGGGCCGGATACCCGATTATGCCTTTGCTCTCGAGATTGAGGTGAAGCAGTCCAGCTGCTGCCTCATTCCAGCCGATAAGCGGCACGCCAAGGTCAAGGATCGTCCATTTCGTTTTGGAGCTGATTTCGAGCATAAGCGACTCCTTCTTAGTTATGGCCAGTCGGCCACGGTTAAATGGTTTTCGGTTGGTGGTCGCGAGGCGGACCGGGTTGGCCGCACCGCGCATCGAACTCATTGGGTTTGCGATTCGGCCCCGAACATCCTTTGGCGTGATTGTTGCCGGTGTTTTGGACACAGCCACAAGACCACGTCAGTTGGTTGTGCCCGCCCTTGCAAGCACAGGGGACTTTTTTGCAGGTCGGCGAGTTCTTCATCTAAACCTCCTTTCGCCAATCCTCGGGTTTCAGTTTTGGTCTGTGTCTGGCCATTATTTGTTCGTCCCCGCATGGCTTATTCAGCAAGTGGGGCGCTCGTTCAAACAGTGGTGCACTACACTCTTTTTTGTGGTAGTTGCCGACATACCGGATGCAACCACACGGATAGGTCAGCTCAAGATAGCTACCACCACAACGGCAGGGTACTACAATGACGACAGGATCATTCATACTTCAATCCCTCACAGCGCTTTGGGCGCGGTTGCTATTCTAAGCTTTTCCTTATTTCACCCAATTGATAAGGAAAATCCCAAAAAAACCTAACAAGTAAGTTATTTAGGGACTTTCCTTATCTTTTTATATTTTAAGGAGCGGCTAAACATCTAATTAAAGCACATTTTAAAAAATTTGTCAAATAGACCCCTGAATTAAGGGGCCTATTAATTTTAATTGAAAAGTTTTTTTAAAGCCAATCTTTCTTTTTAAAAACCGCTGCCATGATCAACCAAATCAGAGCCATTAAACCAATAATATACCAAAAACCAAGCTGATTATTAACCAACGGCATACTGGCAATTGTATTCATACCAAAAATCGCGGCAATTAAAGTCAAGGGAAAAGTGAAAACGGAAATGATGGTTAAAATTCTCATGGTGTCTGAAAGCTTGAAAGAAATTTGTGATTCGTTGGTTTGCTGCAGGGCTTCAATCGTTTCTTTGAGATTTTCCAAAGTGTCCCAAATTTCTTTGGCTGAATCAAGCAAGCTTTCAAAATAAATATCAGTTTTTTTCATGACAAATAAGGGACTTTCTTTAAAATTGTAAATCGCTTTTTTTAAAACGGTTTTGTGAACTTGCATGATTTTTCGAAAATCAGTGATGTTTCGCCGAATAATCAAAATTTCGGAAACCATTTCTTTTTCCTTGCCCGAAAAAATCGCTTTTTCAATGTTATTGCAATCGATATTTAAATGATCAATCATGGGAAAACAGTACAAAAATAATTTATTGATAATTTCATAAAGGATTTTTTCCGGTGATTTTTCATTGTATTTTTCCCGCGAATCGTTACTAAGCTGCATTAGGCCAAAAAAGTCAGAAAATATGGGCAAATCATTATGGTGAATAGTAATCAGAAAGTTTTTGCTGATAAAAATATTCATTTCCGCGGGTAAAATTTCTCTGGTTTTTCGGTTATAAACCGGCACGCGAAAAACTAAAAAAGAATATCTGGGGTAGATATCTATTTTGGTTCTTTGGTTGGTTGAAAGGCAATCGGCTAAATCCAACGGATGAAATTTATAAGTTTGAGCCAGTTTAGTCAGCTCCGCTTCACTGGGATTAGCAACACTAATCCAAGTAAAATTTTCAAATTCGATTTTTTGCAGGTTAGACATAATTTTTGTTTTTAAGATTTGACTTTATCATATCATACTTAGAAAAAACCGAAAAGCGTTTGTTTTTCTTTGGTATTTATATTATAATATAAGCATTATGAGTCCAAACCAACTTTCCAAACCAATTGAAGGAAATTTAACGCCTGAAAAGAAAAACATACCGGCCAGTCCGGAAACTCTTTTAGTCGAGCAAAAGCCGGCACCAGAAAGAGCCGAAACAATTATTGAAGCGGATCGGGAGCGAATTCGACAGGAGATTTTAAAAGAAATTCAAGAATCCGAAAAGCCAAAAAAGCGATTTCCTTTGCAAAAGCCGGCTGAACCTTTGGTACCGGTGGTTTTGCCCAAAAGTGAAACTTTGGTAAAAATTGAAAAGATTTTGGAGGAAGATTTGCAGGATGCCTATTTTAAAATGGAGCCGAAAGTCCAGGAAAAATTTAAAACCGAAGGTGAAAAAACCGCCGCAAAAATCGAAAAAATCATGCAGCAAACCAAAATTAAGGCCAAAGATATTTTTAAACTTATTTTTCAATGGCTTAAAATCATTCCCGGGGTGAATAAATTTTTTATCAAACAAGAGGCGAAAATCAAAACCGATAAAATCATAAAAATAAAATAGCTATGGACCAATTTGGGGTGCCGGAAACTTCTAGTTATTATATTACTTTTGATCCGGCGGCAATCATTGACCAGCAATATTTTTGGGTATCAATTGATATCTTTGTTTTGGCTTTGCTGGTGGTTTTGCTTTTTATTTTAATTATCGCTTTGTTTCGCAGTCGTAATTATTTGCCAACCGCTTTTCAGAAGGTGGTTTTTTTAGTCACTGTGCCCAAAGAAGCGGCCGATTCAGCCGAACAAAAAGAAACCATTGAAATTGTCCGCAGCCAAATTTCTTTGGCGGAAAGCTGGTTTTCGACTTTGGGCGGTTTAAGGGCGCAACGCGGTCTAAAATCTTTTCTTTGGGGCCGCAGCGATCATTTTTCTTTGGAAATAGTTTATCAAAACGGCTTAATTTCTTTTTATGTGGCTGCCCCTTACTATTTAAAAGATTATTTGGAACAGCAAGTTTTAGCGCAATATCCCGAAGCCAATATTGTGGAAGTTGAAGACTATATTATTTTTTCACCGCAAGGCACGGTTTTATGTGGTTTTTTGCGCTTTACCCGCAGTTACATTTTCCCCATTAAAACTTATCAGACTATGAATTCGGATCCTTTGAACGCTTTGGCGAGTTCTCTGACCAAAATTGCCAAAGGCGATGGCGCCGCCGTTCAAATCATTGCCCGTTCAGCCAAAAAGCGCTGGCATGCCAAAGGTTCCAAAGTTGCCGTTTGGATGCAAAAAGGAAAAACTTTGACTGAAGCCATGTCTGAGGTTAATTTTTTCAGTTTTTTGAAATTTTTTAATTTATTTCGCAATAAAACCGCTGAGCAAATTGCTGCTGAAAAAAGTCGGCCGATTCGGCAACTTTCACCGATGGAACAGGAATTGGTCAAAGGTTTGGAACAAAAATCCGCCAAAGCCGGACTGGATTGTAATATTCGAATTGTGGTTTGTGCTCAAAATAAAATGACGGCGCAACAATATTTAAGTAATATTGTTGATTCGTTTTCTCAGCTGAATTATTATCAATACGGCAATAGTTTCAAAATCATTAAAATTGCGCCTAAAAAATTAATCAGTCATTTTATTTATCGAAATTTTAAACGCCGGCAAAAAGTCCTTTTAAATACGGAAGAATTGGCCAGTATTTATCATTTCCCAACGCCATTTTTGGAAACGCCAATTATTCGCTGGTTAATTGCCAAAAAATTGCCCCCGGCGCCGAATCTGCCAACCGAAGGTTTATTGCTTGGTGAAAATATTTATCGCGGGCAAAAAAGTTATATTTATTTAAAAACTGATGATCGCCGGCGCCATGCTTATTTGATTGGTATGACAGGAACCGGTAAATCCGTTTTGATGGGTAATTTGGCAATTCAAGACATCAGAAACGGCAAAGGTGTTTGTGTAATTGATCCGCACGGCAGTTTGGTGGAAAGTATTTTACCCTGTATTCCCAAAGAAAGAATGGAAGATGTGATTTATTTTAATCCGTCCGATACGGAAAGACCGATTGGTTTGAATATGCTCGAAGCCGAAACGCCCGAGCAACAGGATTTTGCGATTCAGGAAATGATTTCGATTTTTTACAAATTAGTAACTGATCCATCAATGATTGGCCCGATGTTTGAGCACAACATGCGAAATGCCATGTTGACTTTAATGGCTGATAAAGAACAGCCCGGCACGATTGCCGAAATTCCCAGAATTTTTACGGATAAAGAATTTCAAAAATACAAACTCAGTAAAGTAACCGACCCGATGGTTCGCTCATTTTGGGAGCAAGAAATGGCTAAAACCTCGGATTTTCATAAATCAGAAATGCTTGGTTATTTGATTTCCAAAGTCGGCCGATTTATTGAAAACGCCATGATCAGAAATATTATCGGGCAGCCAAAATCCGGTTTTAATTTCCGTAATATCATGGATAATCAAAAGATTTTATTGGTTAATTTGGCCAAAGGTACTACCGGCGAAGTCAATAGTAATTTGTTAGGTTTAATTATTGTAGCCAAACTGCAAATGGCCGCTTTAACCAGAACCGATATTACCGAAGATCAGCGCAAAGATTTTTATTTATATATCGACGAGTTTCAGAATTTTATCACCGACAGCGTTTCAACGATTTTGGCTGAAGCCAGAAAATACAAATTGAATTTGACCTTAGGCCATCAATATATCGGTCAGCTGACTCAAGGCAGTGGGCCGGAAGGCAAAAGCTATGGCAAT
This sequence comes from Candidatus Buchananbacteria bacterium, assembly GCA_041664985.1. Taxonomy (GTDB): domain Bacteria; phylum Patescibacteriota; class Patescibacteriia; order Buchananbacterales; family UBA6539; genus JBAYJS01. The sequence goes on from JBAYJS010000007.1 coordinate 24,296, forward strand.
AAAATTAAAGATTCAATTTTTGGCAACGTCGGTACTTTGATTTCGTTTCGAATCGGCGTTGATGATACCGAGGTGATTGCCAAGCAAATGGCACCGGTGGTTAACGAGTATGACTTGTTAAATATTGAGCGCTATAATGCTTACGTTCGGCTTTTGGTTGATAATCAGCCCTTAAAAGCCTTTAATATTCATACTTTTCCGCCAATTTCTGGCGATTTGGAAATGATTGACGATATCAAACAATTTTCTCGCTGGAAATACGGTTCGGACAAAAGGAAAGTTGAATCAGAAATTTCCGAAAGAAGTCGTTTAGGCTTAAATAAGGCAGACAATATCAGTCCGCCAATAGAAAGGACTTTATAGAAAATATGTCAGATTTAATGTTTGTTTTTTGGGTGGTATTTTTTATTGTAATTTTTTTAATTTTAGGTACGCTGGCGCTGGCCGGATTTTCAGCAGCCCCTTGGGTGCCTTTATGGAAAAAAGATATTCGGCGAATGCTCAAATTAGCCGAAGTGAAGCCGGGCGAAATCGTTTATGATTTGGGCGCGGGTGACGGGCGGATTATTATTATTGCCGCTTCGGAATTTGGCGCTTTGGCTACGGGGTTTGAATTTGCCTTCTTGCCATATTTTTTAGCCTGGGTTAAAATAAAGCTATTGGGTCTTAGTAAAAAGGCTAAATTAAAATATGGTAGTTTTTTCACCCAAGATTTAAGCCAGGCCGATGTTATCTGTACTTTTTTGTCAACTCAGGCGATGGAGCGCTTAAGCCCCAAATTTAAAAAAGAGCTTAAGCCCGGTTGTCGGATAGTTTCTTACGCTTTTTCTTTGCCAGGCTTTGAGCCAAAAGTAGTTGATAAACCGGAAAAGATGGCAACCGTATACGTTTATCAAAAATAAAAAATAAAGAAAAATCATAAAATAAAGAAGGAAAAATAAAATGTTAGGTAAAAAAAATAAAAAGAAAGAAGAAATTGAACAACCGGATTTTGATCAAGCGGATATCCAGCGTCATTTGGATTTACTTAAAGATGTTTTGGAAAATACCCAAAATAATATAAAAAAAGCGCTTAATTTGTTAAGCGAAAAGAATTTTGATAATACTGATTTATTGGATAGTTTATTGGAAACCAAGGAAGCCAGTGAAGGTTTTGTCGCTTCTAATGGCCAGGAAAGAATCGTTGAAGGCGTGTTTACCGGCGAAAAAATGATTGCCGGAGACGGTATTGAATACAATATCCCGGCCAATTATGCTTCAAAATCAAAACTGGTTGAAGGTGATATTTTGAAATTAACCATCAGTCGCGATGGTTCTTTTATTTACAAGCAAATCGGGCCGGTTGAACGAAAACAGTTAGTTGCCAATTTGGCTCACAATGCAGCGACCGGTGAGTGGATAGCGTCTTTAGATAATCAGCGTTGGAAATTACTGCCGGCGTCAGTCACTTATTTCCATGGTTTGCCAGGTGATGAAGTCGTGATTATCATTTCCAAAGAAGGTAAAAGCAAGTGGGCAGCAGTGGAAAACATTATTAAGCACAATAATCACTAGACTTTAAAATTAAAACGCGATTTTTTCCGGCCAAATCTTTTTTGATATCTGCCCGATAGTTGGGCAGGATTTTTTTTGTCAATTTTAATAAAGCTTTGGTTTGGCGAGGATCAAATTCAATGGCCACAATTTTTGGCTGGTTTGATTTTTTAGCAATTTGTCCAAAAAGCTTTTGGTAAAGAAAAAGACCTTTTTCTTTGGTAAAGAGTGCCAGTTTTGGTTCAAATTTTAAGCTGTTAGTTTGAGGGGTGGATTTTTCCCATTGGGGCCAGCCATAGGGCAAATTGGCAACAATTATATCAATTTTTTTATCAATTACCGGTTGCAAAAGGTCACCTTGGAAAAAATTTATTTTTACCCGGTGTTTTTTGGCATTTTTTTTTGCTACTAAAATGGCCGACTTGGAAATATCGGCAGCCAATATTTTTGCCTGGTTAGAATTTTTAGCCAAAGCAATCGCCACGCAACCCGAACCAGTGCCAATATCGGCAATAACCACTTTTTGGTTTCTTACCTCTGATTTTTTACCTGCCTGCCGGCAGGCAGGTTCTCTTATTTCCAAAAGCACTGTCTCAGCCAATAGCTCGGTGTCTGGTCGGGGGATTAAAACCCGTTTATCGACATAAAATTCAAGGCCGTAAAATTCTTTGAGATTACGTAAATAAGCCAGCGGCTTTCCGTGTAATCTTTTTTTAATCAGAATCTCAAGTTTTTTTATTTGAGGTTTGGTTAATTTTTTTTCAGGATAAGTATATAAAAATTCTTTTGGTTTTTTTAAAACCAAAGTTAAAATGATTGCCAAATCTAAATCAACGGTTTTTAGGCTGGTTTTTTTTAGTTTTTGGCTGTAAATTTTAAAAACCTCTTTTATTTCCATGGATTTGACTATTGTTAAAATAACGATTAAACTGGGGTTGGCAATCAAGCTGTCTAGTTTAGATAGATAACTCGGAGGGAAATGTGATGATTAAGGGATTTTGGCAGTGGTTGGCCGGTTGGTTGGCGCGTAAATGCTGTGTTTGCGGCAGTCATTCGATTTGGCCGTCTTTTCTTCTGTATAGAAACGACATGGTCAGTCGATACAACCCTGACGGGCGGGCGGTTTGGATTCATCACGGCTGGTGTATGGGTCAACATATTAACTCGGCTGAGCGTCTCGTCATCCAGCAGGGCGTTTGCTGCGTCTGCGACCAATCCGGCCTGCATTTGGGCGAGGTTCATTTGCCCTGCAAATATAACCCTGATGGTGAAATCAAAAAAGTTCACCGTTGGTGTTTGGGAAAGTATACAGCCGGTTACTTGAGGCATCTGTTTGCCGCCGATCGGTGGTGACAAGTTCTTTGAGTTGAGGTGATTTATTCACCTCTTTTTTTATTGAACAAATAAAAAAAATATTATTGGTCTACTAGATTTGACTTAAATTTTTCAGTATGTTAACTTAAAAACAATTTTGGCAATTCCTAACATAGGCAACGTGGACAAGGAGGGGTGAACATTGTTAGCAGAAAAGATTTTGTTAGATCCAAGCGTGGTTTTTGGCGCTGGAGCGACGAGCTGTTTTGTAAAACTTGCCGAGACTTTCGGCCGGCCGGATTTGGCTCGTAAAAGACCCGATTGGCATCAACAGTTTGAGATTCGTGGCGGGAAAGACGTAGAACGCTTGCTGCCAAAGTCCTTGAAGGTTGGCACTGTCATTTTGGAATTCACAGACGAAGGCCGGATTGACCGGTACGAAGTTTGCGATACAGGAGGGGCGGTTTGCTACTACTCGCCGGAATATTCTGTTTTGTATTCGTGTTTGGGTTTTTCGGCACATATGATAGGCAAACAGGCGACTATGTCTGAATTTGAAAATCCCGGGAGGAGTTCAAGAAGTATAGGCCCTTTGTGTCGCATCGTAGTGATTAAGCCGGTTTCCGGATAGGTCCGAGGTCTGCAAGAAACTTTGCAGCCTCTTTTTTTATTGATCCAGTTCGGTGATTTTATCAATAATTGGTTGAATTCCGCCATCCATTAAAACATTGATATTGTGCCAACTTTCTTTGATCCGGTGATCGGTAATTCGGTCTTGAGGAAAATTATAAGTCCGGATTTTTTCTGACCGATCGCCAGTGCCAATTTGAGATTTTCTGGCATCGCGGCGTTCTTTGTCGCGTTTTTCTTGTTCGGCGGCAAATAGCCGAGAGCGCAAAATTTGTAAAGCTTTAGCTTTATTTTTGAGTTGAGATTTTTCATCCTGACAAGAAACCACTGTATTGGTCGGTAAATGAGTGATCCGAACCGCCGAATCGGTTGTATTGACGCTTTGGCCGCCGTGGCCGCCGGAACGAAACACATCAATTCGTAAATCTTCCGGTTTTAAAACAATATCAACTTCTTCAGCTTCGGGTAAAACCGCTACGGTGGCAGCCGAAGTGTGGACGCGGCCGGCTTTTTCGGTTTCAGGCACTCTTTGGACCCGATGAACGCCGCTTTCGTATTTCAAATTTTTAAATACGCCTTTTCCGGCAATTTCAATAATAATTTCTTTAAAACCGCCAATACCAATTTGGCTGGAATTTAAAATCGTGGTTTTCCAACCTTTTTTTTCGGCATAGCGCGAATACATTCTAAATAAATCAGCGGCAAAAAGGGCAGCTTCGTCGCCACCGGTGCCGGCTCGGATTTCCATGATAATATTTTTTTGATCCAATGGATCTTTGGGTTTTAATTCCTCGGCAATTTCTTTTTCCAGCCGTTCTTTGAATTCAGTGAGGCTTGCCGCTTCTTCTTGGGCAATCGAAATCAGCTCGCTGTCAAAATCTTGCAGCAAAGCGTCTTGGGCTTGGGCCAATTGTTTTTCGGTTTTTTCCAGCTCGTCAATTTTTTTAACCACTGGCTCCAGCCGGTTGTATTCTTGGGAAATGGTTTTAAGTTTTTCCGAATCAGAAATAATCTCTTGATCGGATAATTGCTTTTCCAAATCCTGGTAATTTTTTTTAATTTCAATTAATTTTTTGTCCATATATTTAGAAGTTAGGCGCTAGCTGCCTAATTAAAGTCATAACAAAAACTCCCTGCTTAGGGGAGTTTTGGCTATAGTAAGCTACTCTTTGGTTGATTTTTTGGCGGCTTTCTTTTTTGAGTCAGCGGTGGCACGTTTTACTTTTTTGCCTTTTCTGGTGCTGGCAGCCGCTTGCTGTTTGGATAATCGGTCTTTGAATTTTTCAACTCTTCGGGCTGAGTCTAGCAACTTTTGTTTACCAGTAAAGAAAGGATGACACATTGAACAAATTTCAACATGAACTTCTGGTAAAGTTGAGCCAACCGTAAAAGAGTTACCGCAGGCGCAGATAACTTTAGCTTTTGGATGATATTGGGGGTGGGTATCTTTTTTCATAATAGAAACAGACTAACACAATATTTAATTTTTGGCAAGAGAGCTTAGTTTTTGCGTTCGCGCAGGCTTTTTGAGCGCTTGGTGATAATGTAAACGCCAACCACGCTGGTGTAAATGACGGCTAACTCGGCTGGAATTTTGAAGCGACCTTCAGACAGGGGAGCGGTAAGGGCAAAAATGATTAAAACTGCAGTCCAAACCACCACAAAACCTTCGCCTAAAAAACAAGAAATAAAATTATTTTTCCAACGGGTGTATTCTTTTTCACCGGCATAAAGGCTTAAAATAGCCAAATAAATTATACCAATGGCGGAAGCCGAACTGTTGTATCTACCGCCGGAAAAAAAATCCAAGGCAAAAATGAAAATGGTTACCAGTGTCCAGCTGTTTAGGATTAACTTAAACACCCAACGGCTGGTAAAACTAGCGTAGAATTTTTGTTTTTTTGTTTGTTTTTTCATAACTCTATTTTAATTATATCATACTTTTTTAATTTTACTAATTTTTTTACCAAGTTGACTTGTCTTGATTGGTAATTTATAATAAGCCCGTGTCTAATCTCAGACAAAAACGGTAAAACCGGAAAGGGTGAGATCGAATGAGTTCTAAATTGTGTGTCTCGGGTGCTTTGGGCAGGATGGGTCGGTTCGTCTGCGGTCTGGCCGCGAGCGATCCCGGAATTGAGCTTATGCATGGCTTTGATCTTTCCGGCGGCGCGGAAGTGCTGTCCGGAGGTATTCGGGTTTATTCGCCGGATCAGATGACGGCCATCTTTGAGCTGGAAGCGGCACGACCCGACATATTGCTGATCTTTATCAACGACCCCACGGCAGTTCTTGAGCAGGCCACGATTGCGGCCGGCTTTGGTATCAAAGTCGCCATCGGCACGACCGGTCTGTCTGAGGCTGATCTTGCCAAGCTAAAGGAGCTTGGGGTAAGAATTCCGATTCTGGTCACCAGCAATTTCAGCCTGGGTGTTAACCTGCTCAAAAAGCTGGTTGCATTGGCGGCAGCAGCGCTGCCGGGTTTTGACGTCGAAATTGTCGAAGAGCACCACGGCGCCAAGCTGGACTCGCCAAGCGGTACGGCCAGTATGTTGGTTAAGGCCGTTGAACAAGGTCGGCAAGTGAGTCTCAGTCAAGTCCACGGACGGTCGGGCCGCGCCAGTCAGGCCAGACAACCGGATGAAATCGGCGTTCACGCTGTGCGCGCCGGCAAAATCGCCGGCAACCACGAAGCCGTTTTCGCCGGTCAATACGACGTGCTTCGTTTGAGGCATGAAGCCATCAGTCCGATTGGCTTTGCGGCCGGCGCGTTGGTGGCGATCAAGTGGATGTCACAGCTGGCAGCGCCGGGCTGGTACTCGATGGACCAAGTCCTGGGGTTGGAGGAGTAGGGCCAAGCTGAACACCGTGGAGGAATTAAGAAAAGTACACCAAGAGACCTCGGTCTCTTTTTTTTAACCTCTTGACAAGGTTTTTGGCGGTTGCTAAACTGAAATTAGCACTCTTAGATAACGAGTGCTAATCAATCAAATATGAATGATCGCCAACAAGATCTATTAAAAACCATCATTTCTCAATATATTAAAACCGCTCAGCCGGTAAGCTCAAATTTTATTACCCAAGCCGGTGAATTTGAGCTTTCTTCGGCTACCATTAGAAATGAAATGGCTGATTTGGAAGAACAGGGCTATATTTATCATCCGCACACTTCGGCCGGCCGCGTGCCAACCGAAAAAGGCTATCAATTTTTTGTTGATAATTTTTTGGCTCAAGGAAAAATCAGTAAAAAGCAGCAGGATTTTTTGGATAAAATTATCAGTCAATTTAAAAAATTTGAACCGCAGGCGGCCAAAGAACTGGCCAAAGGAATTTCGGAATTTTGTAACGGCGCGGTTTTTGTCGCGTTTTCCGATTCGGATTTTTATTATACCGGCATTTCCAATTTGTTTTCCCAGCCCGAATTTGCCGAGCAAAAAGTGGTTTACAATTTGAGCCGGGTAATTGACCATTTAGACCAGGTGATTAATAAAATTTTTAAAGATATCAATTCCCAAGTTGAAGTGTCGGTGGGCAGTCAAAATCGGTTTGCCAAAGATTGCAGTTCGGTTGTGATCAAATATCAGTTAAAAAACCAGGCCGGGCTTTTGGGAATTTTAGGGCCGGTGAGAATGGATTATCAAAATAATTTTAGTTTGGTTAAATATGGTCAAGAATTAATTAATAAATTAGAAATTTAATATGTCCGAGCAAGAGATTGAACAATTGCAGCAGGAATTGGAATTGGCTTTAAAAAAATCCGAAGAACATTTAAACGGTTGGCGGCGAGCCAAAGCCGATTATTTGAATTTAAAAAAAGAATCAGAAAATCGCCAGGGTGAAATGACTCAGTTTGCCAATGCGGCGCTGATTGCTCAGCTGTTGCCGATTTTTGATCATTATAAATTGGCTTGCCAGCATATTCCCGCCAATTTGGCCAAAACCGATTGGGTAGTTGGCTTTTTGCATATTAAAAAACAGTTTGAAGATTTTTTTAAAAATTTAGGCATTGAAGAAATTAAAACCGTCGGGGAGGAATTTAATCCGGAATTTCATGAAGCGGTGGCTCACGAAAAAAAAGAAGGCTTTGAGCCCGATATGGTTTTTGAAGAAGTTCAGTCCGGTTATACTTTACACGGTAAAGTGGTAAATCCGGCAAGAGTGAAAGTGGCAAAGTAAATTATCAATTTTTAATTTTTAATTTTCAATCAATTCTCAATAACTCAATTTTTAAACGTCATTGATAAATTGAAAATTAGTAATTAAATGAAAATTGTAAATTGAGAATTGAAAATTTTAATAATCTAATCCAACATTTCTCGGCTTATTCGGGAAGTTGTTAAAAGGAGAATAAAATTATGTCAATTATAAAATGGACCCCGTTTGTTGAACCATTTGAAGAAATGGAACGGTTTGTTAATCGTTCAGTTGCCAATGGTTTTACCCCGGCCATTGACGTTTACGAAACCAAAGACGAAGTGGTGGTGGAAACGCCTTTAGCCGGCATTGATCCTAAAGACGTGGAAATTGCCGTGGAAAATGAAGTTTTGACTATCAAAGGCGAAATCAAAAAAGAATCCGAAGTTGAAGATAAAAATTATTACCGCAAAGAAGTCGCTTCTGGTAGTTTTTTCCGCTCAGTCGCTTTGCCATCTCGCGTTTTGGCTGAAAAAGCCGAAGCCTCGTTTGCTGATGGCATGTTAAAAATTACTATTCCTAAAGCCGAGGAAGCCAAGCCAAAAATGATTAAAGTTAAAATTAAAGAATAAATTAATAATTAGATTATAAAATTATGTCAAAAATCTTAGGAATCGATTTAGGAACCCCGCTCTGAGTCCGAACAAGTTTTTTGAATATTAGAGTTGAGTTCACAAAATCGCCTGCGGCTCACATCTGTGATATTTAAAGTTTGTGAAAGACTTAGAGCGGGGCGAGACGAAGCGTTAAAATATTAATTAATAATTATTATATTGTAAATTTATGTCAAAAATTCTAGGTATAGACTTAGGAACAACCAATTCCTGTATGGCAATTGTTGAAGGCGGCGAACCCAAGGTATTGGAAAATGCCGAAGGCGCGCGCACTACGCCATCAGTGGTAGCCATCAATAAAACCGGTGAAAGACTGGTTGGCCAAATTGCCAAACGGCAAGCCGTTACCAATCCGGAAAACACTTTGTATTCGGTTAAACGTTTAATCGGCCGACGCTGGGAAGAAGATGAAGTCCAGCGGGATTTGAAATTAATGCCGTTTAAAATCACCAAAGCGGGTGATGGCGTTAAAATTGTGATGAGTGGAAAGGAATACACTCCTCAAGAAATTTCCGCTATGATTTTGCAAAAGCTTAAAGCCGATGCCGAAGCCAAAACCGGTGAAAAAATCACCGAAGCCATTATTACCGTTCCGGCGTATTTTAATGATGCTCAGCGCCGGGCAACCAAAGATGCCGGTGAAATTGCCGGTTTAAAGGTCAAACAAATCATCAACGAGCCAACCGCGGCGGCTTTAGCTTATGGTTTTGAAAAGAAAAAAGGCCAGCAAATTGCCGTTTACGATTTGGGCGGCGGTACATTTGATATTTCAATTTTAAATATTTCCGAAGACACAATTGAAGTCAAATCAACCAATGGTGATACGCATTTGGGTGGTGATGATTTTGATCAGATTTTGATTGAATGGGTGATTGCCGAATTCAAAAAAGACCAAGGCATTGATTTGGCCAAAGACAATTTGGCTTTACAGCGGATTAAAGAGTCCTGTGAAAAAGCCAAAATTGAGCTTTCCACCGCTCAAGAAACTGAAATCAATCAGCCGTTTATCACAACCGATGCTTCCGGGCCAAAACATTTAGTCATGAAATTGACTCGAGCCAAGCTAGAAGAACTGGTCGGTAATTTGGTGGAAAAAAGTTTGGAACCGTGTAAAAAAGCTTTGACTGACGCCAAATTGACCGTTAAAGATATTGAAGAAGTAATTATGGTTGGCGGAATGACGCGCATGCCTTTGGTGCAAAAAACCGTTGAAAAGTTTTTTGGTAAAAAACCAAATGTTTCGGTTAATCCGGACGAAGTGGTCGCTTTAGGTGCCGCAGTTCAAGCCGGGGTTTTGCAAGGTGATGTCAAAGACGTTTTATTGCTTGATGTCACGCCTTTAACTTTGGGCATTGAAACCATGGGTGCGGTGGCCACACCTTTAATTGAAAGAAATACCACCATTCCAACCACCAAATCTCAAGTTTTTTCCACGGCTTCCGACAGCCAGCCATCGGTTGAAATTCATATTTTGCAAGGCGAGCGACCAATGGCGCATGATAATAAAACTTTGGGTCGGTTTATTTTGGATGGTATTCCACCAGCACCTCGAGGCGTGCCGCAAATTGAAGTGACTTTTGATATTGACGCCAATGGTATTTTGAATGTTTCGGCCAAAGACCGTGGAACCGGCAAAGAACAAAAAATTACCATCACTGCGTCTTCCGGTCTTTCCAAAGATGAAGTGGAAAAAATGAAAAAAGAAGCCGAAATGCATGCAACCGAAGATTCAAAGAAAAAAGAATTGATTGAAGC
>JBAYJS010000008.1:0-33753 GCA_041664985.1 Candidatus Buchananbacteria bacterium
GGACGATCGAATGTACCCGGTTTTAGGCAAAGAAGAAGCCACTACGACTCAGCGTTACGAACATTTGTATATCAAACCGGGCAATCAATATATGGACGGTAGCTTGGCTCTAAAATTTGTCCGCTCGCGCCACGCCCTAGGGATTGAAGGCTCGGATTTTGCCAGAAGTAAACGCCAACAAAAAGTTTTAACCGCCGTCAAAGACAAAGGTTTATCCTTTGGCACGCTGGTCAACCCTTACAAAATCAGTAAAGTGATGGAGACTTTAAGCCAACATTTGGCTACTAATTTACAGGTTTGGGAAATTTTAGAATTTTATAATTTAGGTAAAGATGCTGACACAGAAAATATTATCAATCGGGTTTTGGATGACAGCGCTGATGGTCCGCTAATATCGGCTATCACTACAGACGGCGCTTTTGTTCTAAAGCCTAAAACCGGCAACTTTTCCGAAATCCAAAGCATTGTCCAAAATATTTTCAGTTCGGATTTAGCGGATCAGGAAACTATACCAGCTAAAACCAACGTTAATATTAATACCAATTCTAAAACCAATGTCGCTATTAGCGCCAACAGTAATACCAACGTAAATACACCCATTACTAGCACTAAACCCAAAAAGCTTGAAATTCAAAATGGCACCAAAATTGTCGGCCTAGCCTCGCGCAATGCTCAATATTTAAAGAGTTTAGGTTATCAAATCACTCGGACGATAAATGCACCGACCCAAGACTACGAAAAAACCGTAATTTATAATTTAAGCCAAGACCCAAACAGCAAAACCGCTGAAAATGTGGCCAAACTTTTGGACGCTGAGGTTGCCTCCGCTTTACCTGATTGGGTAACTTCAACTTCCAGCCCAAGAGTCAGCGCCAGCGCTGAAGTTTTAATTATTTTAGGCCAGGACCGAAAAGACTTATGACCCTTTTAGAAAACAAAAAATTACCAACTGTCGTAATTGTCGGCCGGATCAATGTCGGTAAATCCAGCCTTTTTAATCGTCTGACCGAAACCCACAAAGCGCTAATCTCGGAAGTTGAAGGTACCACTCGAGATTATAATTTGGGTCAAGTGGCTTGGCGCAATAAAACTTTTGAATTAATCGATACTGGCGGCGTTGACATTGAAGCTTTAAAAAACAGCATTCAAGCGATTTTACCAACCAAAAAAAACAAAGCTTTTTTCCAAACCAACTTAATTGAAGCTGAAATTATTCAACAAACTAAAACCGCTTTAAAAAAAGCAGATGTAATTTTAATGGTTACCGATAGCCAATCGGGCCTGATGCCTCAGGACAAAGAATTAGCTTTGGTTTTAAAAAAGACCAATCTGCCCATCATGCTAGTTTGCAATAAAACCGATAACCAAAAATGGCAGCAGCAATCAGGCGATTTTTTCAAACTTGGCTTGGGCAAACCTTATTTGGTGTCAGCGGCCAACGGCAGTGGCACTGGCGATTTACTTGATGATTTAATCAAAAAATTTAAAGCCAAACGCGGCCGGCCAAAAAAAGAATTGATTATAAAACCAATCAAGGTAGCAATCATTGGCAAACCAAATGTCGGCAAATCTTCCTTGGTTAATAAAATTTTAGGTGAAAACCGAGTGATTGTTTCACCTATTCCTCAAACTACCAGAGAGCCCCAAGATACTGAGTTTTTTTATCAAGACAAAAAGATTATTTTGATTGATACGGCTGGTTTGCGCAAAAAAGCCAAAATCGAATGGGGCTTGGAAAAAATGTCAACCAAACGAACTTTAAAAATGGTAAAAATTGCTGACGTAATTTTATTTGTGACTGAAGTCGACCGGGCGCTGACGGTTCAAGACAGCTACTTGGGCGGTTTGATTAAAGACTCGGGGGCGGCCATGATTTTAGTCGGCAATAAATGGGATGCTTTGGGTGACAAAGACGACAAAAGCGACAAACAGGCCAAAGAATTTTATCAAGCCCATTTCCCCTATTTGAATTTTGTGCCAATCATTTTTGTTTCAGCTAAAACTGGCAAAAATGTTGAAAAAATTCTAGACTTAATTGTAGAAGCATCAGAACAACGCCAAAAAGAAGTTCCGGAAAAAGACCTTAAAGAATTGATGAAAAAAATCGTCCGCTACCACCATCCGGCTCAAGCCAAAGGTGAAAAAAGACCATTTTTACGCGAAATTACCCAAACCAAAGTCAATCCGCCGGAATTTACCGTCACTATTGGCCAAGATCAGTCGCTTCATTTTTCCTATTTGCGTTTCATCGAAAACCAAATTCGCTATAACTTTGGCTTTTTGGCCACACCAATTAGAATTAAAGTAAAAACTCCAAAAAGATAAATATGAAATTGATTGTCGGTTTAGGTAACCCAGGCGTTAAATACCAAGACACTTGGCACAATGTCGGTTTTATTGTGATTGATAAAATTCAAACTCACAAGCCCCAGGAATTTTTAACTTGTAAAGACAGTAAAAAATTTAAAGCGGCAATTTGCGAAGGCACCAGCCCGGAAGAAAAAATTATTTTAGCCAAACCCCAGACTTTCATGAATAATTCGGGCGAAGCCGTGAAAGCTTTGGTGAATTTTTATAAAATTCAGTCAGAAGATCTTTGGGTAATCCATGATGATATTGATTTGCCCCTTGGCAATATTAGAATTTCGCAAAACTCTTCTTCGGCTGGCCATCGTGGTGTGCAATCAATTATTGATCAAATCGGTCACCAAAATTTCGTTCGCTTTCGAGTTGGCATTAAACCGGAGCATTCACTTTTGGTACCAACTGAAGCTTATGTCTTGCAAAAAATCGATTCGGAAGCTAAAGTGGTAATTGATGACGTTGCCCAAGAAATAATTTCTGCCATTGAAGTTTGCCTGGCTCAGGGAATTTCTGAGGCAATGAACGAGTTTAATTAAAATTTAATAAAACCCAATCAATATAGCGCGCTTAATTTGGCGCTTTTTTATTTAAACCAAAAAAGATAGCTTCCACGACCCTGTCTATCAGCGTAAGGCACCATACCAAATACTCAGTAGATACCTTAGCTTTTGGCTATTTACAAGGTTAGGAGGGTTAATCTTGCTTTCGCCGCTGACAAACAGGGTTTTAAAAGCTATCTTAGTTGATATCGTAACTTATCACCTTTTTGGGAAAATGTCAAGGGCTGCCAAAATAATCACTAATTTAAGCTTTTTTTATAAACTATAAAAGATATGAAAAAAATCATAGACAAAAACGAACTTAAGTATTGGCTTGGTTTTAGCCAAATTTCCAGTATTGGCCCGGTTCGCTGGCAAAAACTTTTGAATTATTTTCCGGATTTAAAAACCGCCTGGCAAGCGCCGGTTAGTCAGTTGGTTCAAAGCGGTTTGGAACCAACCATTGCCGATCAAGTGAACGAAAAAAAGAAAAAAATTTGGCCGGATTTTGAGCTGGAAAAAATTGAGAAATTAAAAATCAAAACTGTCACGATTTTAGAAGATAATTACCCAAAAATTTTAAAAGAAATATATGGCTGTCCACCTTTACTTTATTATTTTGGCGATTTTGATTTAAACAATGATTTTTGCCTGGCAGTGGTTGGCACCAGAAAAATTACGCCCTATGGCAAAAGAGTGACCGAAGATTTAGTAAAAGAATTAACCAACGCTGGAATTACTATTGTTTCGGGTTTGGCTTTAGGTATTGACGCTTGCGCTCATCAAACAACCATAGCTAGTAATGGCAAAACTATTGCCGTTTTGGGTTCGGGTCTGGATCAAATTTATCCGGCAACCAATCGACAGCTGGGACAAAAAATTATTGAAACCGGCGGCGCAATAATTTCTGAATTTCCGCTGGGCATGTTGCCTTTTAAATCAAATTTTCCCTTGCGCAACCGAATAATTTCTGGCTTAAGCCTGGGTACTTTAATTATTGAAGCGGGTATTAAATCCGGCGCGCTAATTACTGCTCAATTTGCCCTGGAACAAAACCGGGAAGTTTTTGCCGTGCCGGGCAATATTTACAGCCAAACTTCCGCCGGGCCAAACCAACTGATCAAGCAAGGCGCAAAAATTATTAGCCAAGTCTCAGACATTTTAGAAACTTTAAATCTCAAATCCGCCACCGTTTCCAAACAAATTAAAGAGATTATTCCGGAAAACGAAACTGAAAAAATGTTACTAGAGCATTTGTCAGCCGAACCGCTTTGCGTTGACAAATTAGTCCAATGCACTAAACTGAATATTAGTCTTATTAATTCAACCTTGTCGATTCTGGAAATGAAAGGTGCAGTCAAAAATTTAGGCGGCCAAACCTACATTAAAATCAGATAACCTATGATTAAAGCCGTAATTTACGACTTAGACGACGTAATCGTTAATTCCCATCCTTTGCACACCAAAGCTTGGAATATTTTGTTTTCCGAATACGGGAAAAAAATCAGCGATTTGGATTTGACTATGCGCTCCGGTTTTATGGGCATGAGAATCAGCGATATTTTAAAAATTATAATCAAACAATTCAATTTAACGGCTGATTACCAAAATCTCTACAAAAAACGCCAGGCTATTTTTTTGGATTTAGTCAGAAGCGATTTAACTTTAATGCCCGGCCTGATCGAATCACTTGATTTTTTTCAAAAAAATAAAATAAAAATTGCTTTAGGCTCTTCGGGCGCCAAAGATTATATCAACTTGGTATTGGCTAAATTTAATTTACATAATTATTTTACGGTAATTATTACCGGCGATGATGTAAAATTGGCCAAACCCGATCCAGAAATTTATTCTAAAACCGTTGAAAAATTAAATTTGTCGCCAAACGATTGTGTGGTTTTGGAAGATGCCCAAGCCGGAGTCAAAGCGGCCAAAGCGGCTGGCTGCAAATGTTTGGCCGTTAAAAATCCTTATACCACTCCCCCACAAAATTTGGACCAAGCCAATTTGATTGTAAATTCATTGTTGGAAATAAACTTAAATATTTTAAATTCTCTTTAATGAAAAAACTTGATTTGCAAGATAAAATTTTTCTTTTATTTGGTATTTTTATTGGCGCACTACTGTCAGCCAATTTTTTAGGCGCCAAAATTACGGCTTTTTCTTTGCCCCTGATTTTGGCTTGGATTTTAAATATAATTTTTTGGCCGTTGATTTTTTTGATTAATTTAATCGCTGCTGTTTTACCCGCTTATACTGTTTTTGGCCAACCATTTTTGCTTTATAATTTTTTTGATGTCATCCATGTTTCAGTGGCCATTTTAACTGTGCCAATCATGTTTTTGGTAAACGATATAATTTCTGAAGTAGCCGGCAAACCAGTAGCTCACAAATTAATCAATCTGGCACTGATTGTCATGCTAGTAACTTTGGTAATCACTGTGATTTCAGTTTGGCTGCCCGCCGATCCCAGCCGCCAATATTTTTCCCAACAAGCTTATGCTGATATTTTTGGTGTTTCTTTACGTATGACGGTCGCCTCAATTATCGCTTTTATTCTGGCGCAAAAACACGACGTTTGGGCTTTTAATTTTTGGCGAAAAAAAACCAACGGCAAATGGCTTTGGCTCAGAAACAATGCTTCCAATTTCAGCTCGGAGTTTGTCGATTCAACCGTTTTTATGTTTATTGCTTTTTACGGTCTAAGTCCTAAATTTAACGCGGTTTATATTTTTTCTTTAATCATTCCCTATTGGATTTTTAAAATTTTGTTTTCTTTAATTCAAACGCCGTTTTGCTATTTGGGAGTTAAATGGCTAAAAAAATAATGAAAGATAATTTTGATAAATATTATCAAGCCGTAAAATATCTGGAATCACTTTGGCGCTTGCCACAAGACGATTATTTTATCAAAAAAACCGGCCGGAAAATTTTTATCAAACGCTTGGAATATCTTTTAAAAATACTGGGTAACCCCGAAAAAAATTTAAAATACATTCACGTTGGCGGCACTTCCGGCAAAGGTTCGGTGGCTTGCATGATTCATTCGGTTTTAACCCAATCAGGCTACCAAGCGGGCTTATTTACTTCACCGGTTTGCACCACCTCAATTGAAAAAATTAAAGTTGGCAATTTATTAATCAGTCCAAAGAAATTTGCCCAAATTGTCAAAAAACTAAAACCCGCCATTGATCAATGCTATCAAAAATCACCTTACGGCCATCCGTCCTATTTTGAAGTTTTTACCGCCTTGGCTTTTTTATATTTTAAAGAAAAAAAATGTGATTACGTGATTTTGGAAGTCGGTTTAGGCGGCCAATTTGACGCCACCAATGTTATTCCACCGGCAAAAATTACAGTTATTAATTTGGTTGATTACGACCATACTGAAATTTTGGGCAAAACCTTAAAAAAAATTGCCCAGGACAAAGCAGGAATCATTAAACCTAAAACTATATTTTTTACCCCCAAACAAAATGCTGGCGTTTTAAAAGTGTTTCAAAAAGCCTGCCAAAAAAATCAGGCTGAGTTTAATCTAATTTCAGACTTTACCAAACAATATCGGCTGGGTTTACCGGGCAAACACCAGCAAAAAAACGCCGCTTTGGCAGTCGCTGTTTGCCAAAAATTAGGCATTAAAAAAGAAAAAATTATTGCCGGCCTCAGACAAGCTAAACTGCCCTGCCGACTGGAAATAATTTCCAAAAATCCGCTGATAATTTTGGACGGGGCACATAATGCTTCAAAAATAAAAACCACTGTCGATTTTATCAAAAATTTGACATATCATAAATTATATCTTATTATTGCCTTAACTAATGAAAGAAGCCCCAAAGAAATCTTTGGGGAAATCAAATCATTGGCCGATTACATTTTTATCACGCGTTATCAGACTAATGCTAAAAAATGTTACCCGCCTAAAAAATTAAAAAAAGAGCTTAACCCCAAACCGCCAACCGAAATTTTTTTGGATGCAAATATGGCTTTGGCCAAAGCTAAAAAATTAGCGAAAAAAAATGATTTGATTTTAATCACTGGGTCGCTTTATTTGTCAGGCGAACTGAGAAATAATTGGCGCAGTGAAAAAATAATTTTAAAAGAAAGGAAAACATAGCCATGGCTAAAAATTTAGTTATCGTTGAATCACCAACGAAAGCCAAAACTATTACCAAGTTTTTAGGGACCGACTATAAAATCGAGTCCTCTTTTGGTCATATTCGCGATTTGCCCAAAAGCAAATTGGGCGTTGACGTTGAAAATAATTTCGAACCGCAATATGTTATTCCGCTTAAAGCCAAAAAACATGTCACGGAACTGAAAAAATTAGCCGAAAAAGCCAAAATGATTTACTTTGCGACTGACGAGGACCGTGAAGGTGAAGCGATTTCTTGGCATTTGGTTGAAGCTTTAAAAACGCCAAAATCAAAAATTAAAAGAATTGTTTTCCATGAAATTACCGAACAAGCAATCAAAGAGGCTTTAAAAAATCCCCGGGATATTGATTTGAATTTAGTTGACGCTCAGCAAGCCCGTCGGGTTTTGGATCGGTTGGTTGGTTATCAGCTTTCGCCGTTTTTATGGAAAAAAGTCGCCCGCGGACTTTCCGCCGGCCGCGTCCAATCGGTTGCCGTCAGATTGATTGTTGAACGGGAACGAGAAATTCAGGCTTTCAAAACTGATGAGTACTGGAGTATTGAAGGCATTTTTTGCCAACAAAAAATTAAAGGCGATCAAAAGCCGATTGATTTTGAAGCTAAACTTCATCAGGTTGACGGAAAAATTATCGATAAACTTGAAATCAAAGATCAAAAACAAGCGGATAAAATTTTAAGTGATTTAAAAGACGCCAAATATGCCGTGGCTGACATTGAACAGCGGGAAATGAAAAAAAGCCCGTTACCGCCTTTCACGACTTCGACCTTGCAACAGGAAGCGATTAAACGCCTTGGATTTTCGGCCAAACAAACCATGATGATTGCTCAACAACTTTACGAAGGTATTGAGCTGGGTGAAGGCGGCGCTGTTGGTTTAATCACTTACATGAGAACTGATTCGGTTAATTTGGCTGAAAAATTTTTAGATGAAACCCAAGATTATATTAAAGATAAATTTGGCGCCAGCTACACTCCGGGCAAAAGATACTATAAAGCCAAATCAAAACTAGCCCAGGAAGCCCATGAAGCGGTTCGGCCAACTTCGATTACTAATGATCCGCAAAGCGTCAAACAATATTTGGATCCCAGACAATTCAGACTTTACCAACTAGTTTGGCAGCGGGCTTTAGCCAGTCAAATGGCCAATGCTTTAATTGATACTTCAAAAGTTGATATCACCGCTCAAAAAACGCCTTACACTTTCCGGGCAATCGGTTCGGTAATTAAATTTGAAGGCTATTTGAAAATTTACCCGTCAGCCACCAAAGAAAACATTTTACCCGAACTACAGACAAAAGAAGATTTAGATTTGGTTTCTTTAACGCCAAATCAGCATTTCACCCAGCCACCGGCCCGCTATTCTGAAGCAACTTTGGTTAAAATTTTGGAAGAATACGGTATTGGCCGGCCGTCAACTTACGCGCCAACCATTGCCACGGTTCAGGATCGGGGCTATGTGACCAAAGAAGATAAAAGATTAAAACCAACCGACTTGGCATTTTTAGTCAATGATCTTTTGGTCAAGCACTTCCCTAACGTTGTTGATTACGAATTCACGGCTCACATGGAAGACGACTTGGATGAAATTGCCGAAGGCAAAAGAAAATGGCAACCGATAATCCACGAATTTTGGGGACCGTTCAAATCAAATTTAGACGAAAAATATAAAGAGCTGGACAAACAAGAACTGACCGAAACCAAAACCGATGAGGTTTGTGAAATCTGCGGCAAACCCATGGTCATTAAAATCGGCCGGTTTGGCAAATTCATGGCCTGCACCGGTTATCCGGAATGTAAAAATACCAAACCTTTGGCCGAAGGCGGTATTGAACCCCAAAAGCCAGAGGAAACCGGCGAAAAATGTCCGGAGTGCGAAAGTCCCCTGGTCAAACGTAAAGGCCGGTTTGGCGAATTTGTCGGCTGTTCAAATTATCCTAAGTGTAAATACATTAAAAAAACACCAGGCCAAGAATTTGGCACTTGTCCAAAATGCGGTAAAGGTAAAATCGTCGGCAAGCGTTCCCGCCGCGGTTGGTTTTACGGCTGCAGTGCTTACCCGGATTGCAACTTTGCTTTGTGGGGAAAGCCCGTAATTGAAGAAGGTCAGACTGAACCAAAAAAGTGCCCAGACTGCGGTTCCATTTTAGTTTATGGACCAAAAGAAATAATTAAATGCAGCAGCAAAGAATGTAAATATAAAGAATAAAAAAAATCACTCAAACAAAAAATCCCCTTAAGAGGGGATTTTTTGTATCATTGACAAAATTGTTTTAGTAAATTGCGCCAAGCGAATAAGAGACAACGGATAGCGCCAGATAAACCGGCAACACTAGCGTCGCTGTCAGCACCAAAAAGGTGCGCGAAATGTCAAAATCCATATCCCCGATTTTTTGCGGCATCGGGCCGCATTGCATCTGAGGACTTGCTTGGCTTGTTTCTTTTAACTGTTCCATATTTTTGTTTTTGTTTTATCCCAACGAAAGTTGAGAATTTTTTTATTTTCCCTGATTTTTAAGGTTCAAACATCTCAGTAAGTTCTAGCAGAATAGACGAAATCTGAAATAAAGGTAATACCGGATGTTAATTTTTGTTTTTGTTTTATTGGTGCCCGCGTGTTATCTTGGGGCAAGTCTTGGCAGAGCCAAAAGACAATTTAAAAAGATAGGGCAAGTCCCTATCTGTACTGTATAACTACAGTATAGCATGTCTAATTTTTTTTGTCAACCATAAAATCCATTTGCGGTTGGAAGAGAGTAAAACCCTCAAACAATGTTGATGCTAGGGCACTCCTTCCAAACCGCAAAATTATCATAACAAATCCTTACTTTTTTTGCAATAATTGGCAATAAAAAAAGATCAACATTTCAGTTGATCACAATTGACTGGTAGTTCCCAGACCTGTTGTCTGACGGTTCAGGTTCCGCCGTACCTTTTCTTTTTAGCTCATTCGGGCAACGAGGCGCACTAATAATAGCTGGTCCTGGTTGGAATCCGAGTCCAGACAAATGTTCGTTTGTCCTGGGAGCCGAAGGGCAGCCGCTTGAGGCGCGGCTTCAAAGATCGCGATAGGTTAGGCTAGGAACTCAACATCGTTTTCATGAGGAAATCCTCCGCGCCAGTTAAAGGGCCAAAATTTACTTTTTACTACTTTGCCGCTCATCAAAGCGACAACAATATATTCTGGCATAATCACTAAAAAAAGTCAAAAAGAAAATGCCTCGAAGTAAAACCACGAGGCATTTTCCGTTCGCAGGGTATTCCCTAACATCAACAAAGACACCTTAGCACAAATTATTAATCTTGTCAAGCCCCGACCAAAGTGTTAAGCTAAACTTAGCGGTGGTTTAACATACTAGTATTAAAAAATAGATTATGAAAAAGAAACCATTTATGCAAATACTAACCGGCGTAAAATCTAAAACTCATACTTCCCAAGTCGTCCTTACAACCTTAACTTTCACCCTCCTAACTGCTGTGGCGTTAGGATTTTTTGTGAGCATTTTTAGTTATTATTCACTGGCCGGTCTAACCGTTAAAGTCGCCGCCGTCAGCAATACCAATTTGATTGGCTATTGGAATTTTAATGAATCTTCTGGAAATACAGCCTTAGATTTAACTAGGGGTAAAAACGGCACAATTTATTATAACGGCCAAATGAATGCCTCGCGCCTAACCAATGGCATAAAAGGTTCGGCTTTAAATTTTGCCAGCTACCGAAGTTATGTGAATATGGGCAATAATTTTTCTGATATTAATAAAAATCAAATTACAGTTTCATATTGGGTTAGATTAAACCAGCTACCGAATAATCTCAAAAATGAGGTTGGCCAGCCGGTTAAATATCCTAATTTAATTAGTAAAACAAATTCATATTATCATTATTTTGGAACCGAGGCGGGCTGGGGCATTGGTACTGCCAATAAAAATAAACTGATCATCAAATGGATTGATGCCAACGATGGCAGCCACGATGGTTCAAATGGCAATATTAGTTCGATGGCTTTTGTTACTAATACCTGGTACCATATTGCCTGGGTTTTTGATGGCACCACTGCCAAGCTTTATATCAATGGTAATCTTGACAATACCACTTCGGTATCTTTGCCAATCAAATCATTAATCAGTCAACTTACCTTTTCTTCTTTTGCCAATAGCTTTGATGGTTCAATGGATGAAATTAAAATTTATAGCACAGCCTTAAGTGCTGCTAAAGTTAATTCTATCTACCAAAGCAATAGCTGTGGCAGCTTAGATCCTTTTTCGGTTGAATGTATTTATTATTGTAACGATAAAAATGATGCCAATGACCAAGAAAAACTTGGCTGTATGAAAAATTCTTGCAATAACAAATATGGCTCTGATTCCGATCTAGCAATTGCTTGTGCTGATATTAGAAGAGTGAGTTTTAATGTGTTTGAAGCCATGTATAAAGTGTATACTTACTGTCAAGAACCAGGTATACCAAATTCAGAAGATTGCCTTATGGCCACAAGCTACAAGCTAGAAACTCGGGATAATTTATTAAAATCCTCATGCGATTACAAAAATAAAACAAATCCAACCAATAGCTACAGCTGTTTTCAAACTGCAAAATATGGGACTTATAATATAATTAATACTTTAGTTAATTGTTCGGATTTATCAAACCCAGACAATATTAATGAGTGCACTTATTATTTAGGCCACTCTACTCCAGATAACACTCTTTACGACCAAAGGGCTCAGGATATTTGCAATATATTTAATAATTGTTCAACCACGG
Organism: Candidatus Buchananbacteria bacterium; assembly: GCA_041664985.1. Lineage (GTDB taxonomy): Bacteria > Patescibacteriota > Patescibacteriia > Buchananbacterales > UBA6539 > JBAYJS01. Next base: position 11,820 of record JBAYJS010000008.1, read on the forward strand.
TCGGACAGGCAAAACAAAACTATGGTTATGCCTCTGAGACTGAAGCTAAAGCCCAAGCCGCCAGCAGTGATTTAAGCAGTATCCTGGAAGAGCTGAAGAAAAAATATGTCGATGGCTATTGCTTGGATCCAACTTTTATGGATCCTTGCGGCCCAAGAGTTAGCCATGGCAGATATAATTTTTTACGAGTCGGACAGCTTGGCAATTGCCATGCCATTTGCAATTCTGAGATGTTGGGCCAAGCTTGCTCCAATTTATTTGCCGGCGAGAAGCCAAATCGCCGTTTATTAAACGAATATGCTCAATCTTTAGTCGAAAACTGCTCTGATTTCAGTTGGCCAAAATCAGCTGGTAAATGTGCAGCTGCCTGCTTATGTGCTCATGCCCAAGAGGCTTGTGATGATAAACCCGGCTGCGATTCCAACACTCATGAAGCTTGCCATATTTGCTATCCATTGGTTCCGGTGGCAGTGAACGACGGAAGCGGCATGTCTGAAATAACAGTAAACGGAACAACTATCACTGGTACGTCAAGTTTTCTCACCAACTTAGTAGCAATGTTTAATAAAATAGCGCCAGATAGTCGCAATGGTTGCAATATTCTTCCTCCCGGTTGTGTTTTTTCCCGAAGTTATGACGCAGCCGATCCGGCCGGATCCGCTCATAAATCAGGCGTTGCTTTAGACATTTGTTGCAGCGGCACACCAAACTCCAGTTGCGGCTTACAAAACGTATCCGATATGATTAGTAAAATATCAGGGTTTAATACAATCAGAGAATGCACGCCAGGAGAAAAAACCTGTAATGGTACTACTAATTGTTCTGGTGGTTTAGTTCACATTGATAGTAAAAGTCATGGTAGCGGTCAACCAACCAGCGGTTGCAATTATAAAAATTGTGATTGGTCGTCAAGTAACTGCCACTAAAAAAATAAAATAAATGGAAAAGAGACTCTTGCGTAAACTACCACAAGAGTCTCTTTCGTTATTAGTGTGTCTTTCGAACCTTACGGTTCGAGTTGAACAACTTTGAGGTCGGACAAGACTTTCAGCTTTCGCTCTAAGTCTTTTTTGTCCTTCACCGGGCCTAACGCCAGCCAGGTAAACTTGACCTCCTTTGTCACCAGCCACTTGGTGGAACCCAGGATATGGGTTCGCCAAGCCTCCCACTGTCTGCCGTCATCATGACGCCACACAAGACTACTTTCGTAATCCCCCATGACGGCGTTGACGGCAACGTTGAGAATCCCCTGGTCGTCCCGAAAGGCGAACCAGGCAACCTTTTTGCTCTCACGAGTACAAGGTTGGTTGGTCTCCTTTTTCAGACGGCGCAACGATTCTTTCTCAGGAACTGGCAAGGTTCCCTCGCAATGGGACTGTTGGCACTTGAATGGTGGGGGCATACGGCCACTAGCCAGGAGAGTAAACTCCCCCGACCCAAAGCAGATTGCTTCGGAAGACTTGCCAAACTGCTCGGCAAATCCTTTTTGACAAGCCACCAAGAAGGTTTGGTCTTCGACCACACCTTCTTTGGTCTCATCTGCCACTGCCGACAACACCAACATCACTGCTGTAAAAAAGAACATGCTTGTCTTCATTCCTATACCCTTTCGTGGCCGAAATGCCACTCGTTAAACCAATATCGACTATATTCCCATCATATCACTATACCATATTTCAATAAATTTGTCAATATATAAACAAAAAAATAGCCATAATTTGGCTAAATTTAGGTATATTTTAAATTATTTACTCTGCTTTATTTTCTTGCCATTCTTGCATTACTGCCTGAACTTCGGCCACACCAACCTGCGGCCAAACTTTTTCATCCGGCTCAATGTTTTCAATACTAACTTTCGAAGAGGCTTCATCCATCAAATCAATGGCCTTGTCTGGAAATGATTTATCTTTCATATACTGTTGGGACAAATGAACCGCCGCTAAAATCGCTTCATCGGTAATATGAACATGATGGAATTGTTCATATTTGCGTTTAATCCCCCGCAAAATATCAGTGGTCTCTTTTGATGTTGGTTCGTCAATTAAAATTGGATGCAATCGCCGATCCAAGGTTATATCTTTTTTAATAAACTCTTTATATTCTTTGGCAGTGGTGGCGCCGATTACCTGCAGATCACCCCTGGCTAAAGCCGGCTTTAAAATATCATCGGCGTCAATTGAACCTTCGGCTCCTCCCGCTTCAGCCAAAGTATGAATTTCATCAACAAATAAAATTATGCTGCGCTTGGCGGCGGTAATTTCATTAGTGATTTTTTTCAAGCGCTGCTCAAATTCGCCTCGATACTTGGTACCAGCCACAATTGCCGGCAAATCCAAAGCTAAAACCCGCTTATCCAATAAAATCGGCGGGACTTTTTTATTGACAATGGCTTGCGCCAAACCTTCGGCAATTGCCGTTTTGCCAACACCGGCCTTGCCAATTAAAACTGGATTATTTTTAGTTCGACGGCACAAAACCTGAATTACTCTTTCAATTTCTTCTTGCCGACCGATAACCGGATCAAGTAATCCTTTTTTAGCTTGTTCGTTTAAATCGCGGGCGTATTGTGACAAAGTTGGTGTAGCGGAACCGGAAAAAAATGTCGTTGACTCCAATCCTTTGCTTTTCCAAATTGAATATAAAATTGCCAATAAAAAAATAACAACCCCAACAATCAAAAAATAATAATTAAGAGTAAAGTAAGAAGGCAACATTTGATTTGATTTTTAAAAATATTTGCTCTAGAATAAATTATACCACGTTTAATCAACTCCTGACAATAAAATTTGTGACCAAAATTGAAGATTTAATAAAAATACTTAAAGACGGCAAGCGCCGGGAAAATGCCAAAATGGCAATATTTCCTAATTTTCATAAATCAGAATATGATTTGGATCTGATTAGGTTAGCTTATGATTTTGCCGAAAACGCTCACAAAGACCAAGTTAGAAAATCAGGCGAACCTTACATTCAACACCCCTTAGAGACAGCTATAATTTTAGCTAAAATGGGTTTAGACCAAGATTCAATTATTGCCGCCTTACTTCATGATGTACCCGAAGACACCGATTACAGTTTGATTGATATTGAAAAAAATTTCGGCAGCGAAGTGGCTAAATTGGTTGCCGGTATTACCAAGCTTGGCGTGATTAAATATCGCGGTATGGAAAAATACGCCGAAAATTTACGCCGGATGTTTATTTCCATGGCCGAAGACATTCGAATAATTTTAATCAAAATGGCCGACCGGCTGCACAATTTAAAAACTCTCTCGGCCTTACCGGCAGAAAAACAAAAACGAATCGCCCAAGAAAGTTTGGAAATCTATGCGCCGATTGCCAATCGGCTCGGCATGGGACAAATCAAGGGCGAATTGGAAGATTTGGCTTTTCCCTATCTTTATCCGGAAAAATATGACTGGTTTAAAAAAGAAATCATGCCAAAAATTGCCATTGAAATGGAATACACCCAAAAAGTGATTCAGCTGGCCAAAAAAGAATTTGCCTTGGAAAAAATTAAAATTGTTTCAATCCACGGCCGCGCCAAAAGGCTTTACAGTTTATACCAAAAATTACAGCGGCCAAATTACAGCGGCGACATTTCCAAAGTTTATGATTTAGTCGCTTTAAGAATTATTGTTCCGACTATTGCTGATTGTTACCACGCCTTGGGTCTGATTCATCGGCTTTGGAAACCATTACCCGGTCGAATTAAAGATTATATCGCTCAGCCAAAGCCAAACGGCTACCAGTCTTTGCATTCAACCGTTTTTTGTCTTGACGGTAAAATTGTTGAATTCCAAATTCGCACGCCCGAAATGCACGAGCAAGCTGAATTTGGTATTGCCGCCCACTGGCATTACAAGGAAACCGGCAAAAACCCGAAAAAAATTGGCGAAAAAGGTCGGGTTTTACCCAAAAAATTTACCTGGATTCAAGATCTAGTCAAGTGGCAAAAAGAAATTCAGGACGATCAACAATATTTGCAATCCTTAACGATTGATTTTTTCCATAACCGAATTTTTGTTTTCACTCCCAAAGGCGACGTCATAGATTTACCCGAAGAAGCCACCCCGGTTGATTTTGCTTACCACGTCCACAGTTGGATTGGTGATCATTGTTCGGGCGCTAAAATCAATGGCCAAATGGTAAGCCTTGATTCAAAATTAAAAAACGGCGATGTCGTAGAAATCATCACCGAAAAAAATCGTAAGGGCCCAAATCAGTATTGGTTGCAGTTTGTGAAAACCAGCGCGGCCAAAAGTAAAATTAAACCGAAAGGCAGCCGATCAAAATCCTAAAAATATTTTAGTTGTTTTATTGACAAATTTTATTAACGATTCCTTCTAAATCTTCACTGGAGTAAAATTCAATGGTAATATAACCGGTCTCACCGGTTTTTTTGACAATCACTTTCGTACCTAAAGCCGACTGCAGCTTGTCTTCTAGGGCCGTTAAATTCGGATCTTTGGCTTTGCGAATATGCTGACGGACAATCACTTTTTTAGCTTGATTTTCAACGGCTCTAACCGTCAAATCCTGTTTAATAATTTTTTCAAAAAATTTCAGTCGTTCCTGAGGCGGCAAACCGACAATCACTCTAGCGGTAGTATAATTAATTTTTCCGGTAACCAAAGCTTTTTGAATTTCTGTTGGTAAACCAAGCAGTCTTAAAGCATTGGTAACGGCCGATCGGCTTTTGCCGACTCGAACAGCCGCTTCTTCTTGAGTTAAATTAAACTCATCGATTAAACGCTGGTAAGCTACTGCCTCTTCAATGGCATTTAAATCTTTACGCTGAATATTTTCCACCAAAGCCAATTCCAATTTTTGTTGTTCTTGGATATCGCGAATCACGGCCGGTACGGTTTCAAGCTCTAGAATTTGAGCGGCCCGCAAGCGTCTTTCACCGGCAATTACCTCGTAATCATTGCCGCTTGGTGTCAAAATTAACGGCTGAATAATACCATGCTCTTTGATTGAATTAGTCAGGTCTTCCAAACTTTCATGATCAAAATCAGTCCGCGGCTGATGCGGATTGGCTTTAATCTTATTGATCGGCACTTTAACAATCATTTCGCTTTGCACAAAAACACTGGAATTTTGCGGCAAAATCTGTTTATCAATTTTTGGCGGGATTAAAGAACCTAAACCTTTTCCCAACCCGGTAATTTTTGGCATATTAAAAAAATCAAAATTAAAAAATTAAAATTAATAACCGTTTTCTTGTCTGACAATTTCTCGAGCTAAATCCTCGTAGGCCTTAGCACCGGCCGAACCGGAATCATAAGACAAAATGGTTTGACCAAAGCTTGGCGATTCAGTTAAACGGACATTGCGCGGAATAATCGCATCAAAAACGCGATGAGGAAAATGCTGTTTTAATTCGGCCAAAACTTGGCCGGAAAGCTTGTTACGTTTATCATACATTGTCACAACCGCCCCCAAAATTGAAAGTTCCGGTTTCAAATTTTCTTTAACCAAATTGATTGTATTAAGTAGCTGACCCAAGCCTTCCAAAGCTAAATATTCGGCTTGAACCGGAACTAAAATTTCTTCGGCAGCCACCAAACCGTTTAGAGTCAATAAATCCAAAGACGGCGGGCAGTCAATTAAAATATAATCATAGTCATGTTTAACCTCCAATAAAGCCTGAGACAAACGAAATTCCCGATTTTCCAAATTAACCAGTTCCACCCGCGCACCGGCTAAATCGGGCGTGGCCGGAGCGACTTTGTAGCCCTGGTGATTGGTTCCCAAAACGATTTGCCGAAACGAAGCCGGACCAATCAAAGTATGATAAACCCCTTGATTTAAGTTAAAATGGTCAATGCCTAGACCTGAGGTGGCATTAGCCTGGGGATCAATATCAACTAATAAAACAAACTTACCCAGCCAAGCCAGGTAAGCGCCTAAATTTACTGCTGTTGTGGTTTTACCCACTCCCCCTTTTTGATTGACAATCGCGATAGTTCTTGACATGATTATATTATAATAAAAATATCGTCCTTTGACAATTATTTTTTATTCATTTATAATAAGATTCGTAATTACATAAGCCCGAGTGGTGAAACCTGCCTGCCGGCAGGCAGGTTGGTATACACGCACGACCTGGCTAATTGCAGGCAGGCTCAAAATCGTGACATTTTTTAAATCAGGCTGAGGTAAAGAATCTATAAAAAATATAATTAATCAGGCCCGAGTGGTGAAATTGGTATACACGCACGACTCAAAATCGTGTGCCGCAAGGCATGAGAGTTCGAGTCTCTCCTCGGGCACCAAAAATTATTTATTAATAAGACGAGTGCACGCACGACCTGCCTGCCGGCAGGCAGGCTCAAAATCGTAATAACAACTGAGAGTTCTGCGCCAAAGGCGCATCCGCCTCTGGCGGAGAGTCTCTCCTCGGGCACCATAAATTATTGACAGATTATTGATTTAACGGTAGAATTGGCTAATTGACGCGGGATAGAACAGTAGTCCCGACTGCGTCGGGACCAGGCCCATAACTTTATTATGGAATATTATGTTTATATCTTAAAAAGTAATAACTTTGATAGATTATATATCGGCCAAACAGCGGATATACAGAGAAGATTAATAAAACATAATAATGGTGAAGTTAGGTCTACAAAACACTATATCCCTTGGCAATTGATAAAATATGAGGTATACAATACCCGAGGAGAAGCAAGGAAAAGAGAGAATTACTTAAAAGCATTAAAAAACAAAAAATACTTGCTAAAATTAACCGACGCGGGATAGAGCAGTAGTCCCGACTGCGTCGGGACCAGGCCCAATAAGATAAAATTTATTAAACGACGCGGGATAGAGCAGTAGCAGCTCGCCAGGCCCATAACCTGGAGGTCGGGGGTGCAAATCCCTCTCCCGCAACCAAACTAAAAAATAATTTATATATTTGGGCCAGGCCCATAACCTGGAGGTTGGGGGTGTCCCGACACCTAAATTGTATTGCAATTAACAAAATCGGGATCCCGATGATACCTAAAATAAATTAAGGAATCGGGACAAATCCCTCTCCCGCAACCAAATTACAACTAGATTACATATTTTTCTAAGGCGAGGTAGCTCAGTTGGTTAGAGCGAAGGAATCATAACCCTTAGGTCGTGGGTTCGATCCCCACCCTCGCTACCAATTTAATATTTAAATAAAAAAATTTAAGTCAGCTTTAAGGCTGATTTTTTGAATAAAAAAGTTATAATTATTAACGTTGAACAAACTTTCAATCCTTGATAAAATATAAATAGGCTAAAAATCAATCAAAAGCTTAAAAATATGTATTTAACAGTTCATGCCGCTTGCGGCGCTTTAATCGGCAATTACATCAATGACCCGCTGATTTCGCTTAATCTTGGCCTGATTTCTCATTATTTTTTAGACATGTTGCCTCATTCGGACGGTAATTTTCCGACCAAAGGCCATACCCCGAAATCTTTAAGGAAAATGTATTTTAATAAAATTGTTGGTCTGATTTATTTTGATATTTGTTTAGGTATAATTGTCGCCGCCGCCTTGCTTACCAATAATGCCCATTTCTTCAATGCCTCAGTAGTTTGGGGAATGATTGGCGCGATTTTATCTGACGTACTTCAGGTGGGAAGTTTTGTTTTTAAAAAAAATCGGGTTTTCAAAAAGCTTAATGAATTTCATAATTTTTTACACTACTCACCCAGAAACCAGATTTCTTTAACTTTTGGCCACCTAACCCAATTGGCCACTTTATTAATTCTGATCCGGCCTCTAGTTTAATTAAATAAATTAGCCGCTACAACCGGCACTATTTCCGCACTATTTTACTTAAAATTTTAATTAGTAATTAAGTAAAATGATTGCGGTTTTCTATTTATGTTTTTAACCATTCACGGCGCCGCCGGGGTTTTAATCGGCGAGCAAATAAATAATTTTTGGTTGGCTTTGATTTTGGGTTTTATCTCCCATTTTCTAATTGATCTTATCCCCCATGGCGACGTTGAATTGCTTGAGGATAAAAATGATCGGTATCATTTCAGCCAAAAAACCGTCAGCTTATTAAAAAAAATTACTTTACTGGATGTAGCCACGATGTTTAGCTTTTTAACTATCTACTACTGGCAAGGGCTAATTTCTATCTCCTGGCCGGTTTTAGGCGGTTTGGCTGGCAGTATTTTGCCTGATTTTTTACAAGGGCTTTATTTTTTGACCCGCCACCCGATTTTAAAAAGATATTTTAAATTTCATTCTGATATGCATTTTGTTTTAAAAAATCTTTTGGTTTCTTTTAAAACCGGTTTAGCCATTCAATTTCTGACTTTAGCGATTTTAATTTTTATGTTGGTTTTGGCTAAATAAAAAAAGACAGACTGTTTTAGTCTGTCAAAAACAGTTGTCAAAAAAACTGCTAAAAGCAGTTTATTTTTTAATTAAATTTTTATTTTAAAATGACTAAAATTTCAAAATCTTTTTAAATTCTTTCTGATTGGTATTAGGGCCAATTGAAACTAAATTTAAATTTTTTTCAATAATAAGCTCCTGGGCAACTTTTTTTACCTCTTCTTTAGTTACGGCAAAAATCTTTTTTATTTGTTGCGCCGGCGTATCAATTTTATTAATTAATAATTCTTGTCGGCTGTACCAATCAGCAATATTTTCCGAATCTTCCAAATTTAGAATCAGTTTACCTTTTAAAAATTCTTTGGCTGAAATTAATTCTTTATCAGTCACACCCAGTTCTTTAATTTTTTTCAGTTCGGCTAAAATCAGACTGATTGCCTGTTTAACTCGATTTTTGTCTAAACCGGCTTGAATCATAAAAGAACCAACATCTTGGTAGGCTGAAATATCACTTTTAATATAATAAGCCAAGCCGTGTTGTTCTCTAACAACAGAAAAAAGCCGCGAACTCATATTGCCGCCCAAAATTAAAGCCAGCAAATACAGCGGGTAAATTTTGGGGTCAGCGAGCCGATAAGCCAAAAAACCCAGGCAAGCCTGGACTTGCTCGGTTTTTTTGAAATTAAGGGCAATTTGGGGCTGATTTTGCTTAATTTTGGTCGGCACAATGGCAATTTTCTTTTTTATTTTGACGGCTTGACCAAAATATTTTTTAGTCAAAGCCAGAACTTGTTTTTTAGAAAAATTACCGGCCACCGTTACCACCATATTGCTTGGCTGATAAAATTTATTTTTATACCCCAAAATTTGATTTTTTGGTATTTCTTTAATTACCGTTTTTGGACCAGAGATTAAACGGCCCAAAGGTTGATTGGCAAAAATGGTTTTTTCAAAAAGCTGAGCTACGTACATCATCGGATTATCTTCATACATATTAATTTCTTCCAAAATCACTCCCCTTTCCTTATTGATTTCAACCAAATCAAAATTGGAATTAAAAAGCATATCCGATAAAATATCAAATGCCAACTCAATTTTTTGAGCCGAGACTTTAACGTGAAAACCGGTATGATCTTTGGAAGTGTAGGCGTTGTATTCAGCACCAACTGAATCCAATTCCTTGGTAATGTCTAGGCTGGTTGGCCGGCACTTGGTACCTTTAAAAACCAAATGCTCAATAAAATGAGAAACGCCGTTATTTTTTTGGGTTTCGTAGCGCGAACCAACCGGTAAAACCACTAAAACCGTCACCGCCTGGGTTTTTGGCAGCGGGGCAGTGATTAAAGTCAAACCATTTTTTAATTTTGTTTTATTATACATACAAAAAAATTTTCAATTTCTAATTTTTAATTTTCATTGAATTATTGAAAATTATACTTTGAAAATTGAAAATTATTATTGAAGTTTTCCTTCAAAATAATTTTTAAGTTCGGTAATTTTAATTCTTTCCTGACTCATGGTGTCGCGATCACGAACCGTCACAGCTTGATCAGTTGAGCTTTCAAAATCAATCGTAACACAATACGGCGTACCAATTTCATCCTGGCGGCGATAACGTTTGCCAATTGATCCGGTTTCATCGTATTGGCAAAGCCATTTGCCCCGTAAACCGGCCAAAACCGCCTGAGTAGCTTCTTGCAATTCCGGCTTTTTGGATAAAGGCAAAACCGCAATTTTAACGGGTGAAATTTTATGGCTGAATTTTAAAACCACTTCGGTTTCTTTTACGCTTTCGGTCGTAGTGGTTCGACCACCAGAAATTTCCGTATAAGCGTCAAGCAAAAACATTAAAGTCGCGCGGTCAGCACCGGCTGAAGTTTCAATAATATAGGGATAAAATTTTTCACCAGTTTGCAAATCGGTATATTTCAAATCCTGGCCGGAAAATTCGGCATGGCGCGATAAATCCCAATCACCGCGATGATGGATGCCTTCCAATTCTTTCCAGCCAAAAGGCGTTTGATATTCAATATCTATGGCTTTTTTGGCGTAGTGCGCCAATTCATTTTTACCGTGCTCGCGGAAACGTAAATTTTCTTTTTTCACGCCCAAAGACAAATACCAATTCATCCGCGTTTCTTTCCATTCGTCAAAAAATTTATCCGCTTGCTTTGGATTAACAAAATACTGCATTTCCATCTGTTCAAATTCTCTGGTGCGGAAAGTAAAATTGCCCGGCGTAATTTCATTGCGAAAAGCCTTACCGATTTGAGCAATACCAAACGGTAATTTCAAACGCAGACTATCTTTAACATTTAAAAAATTAACGTAAATTCCCTGAGCCGTTTCCGGTCGTAAATAAACAATTGAAGTTTCGTCTTCAACCGGACCCATGAAAGTTTTAAACATCAAATTAAATTGTCTAACTTCAGTCAATTCCCCACCGCATTCGGGGCATTCTTTTAATTCGGCCGGCGGTTCTTTCATCAAGCCCAAATCCGGTTTAATACCTTTAGCTTCCAATAAATGATCGGCGCGAAAACGTTTTTTACATTTTTTACAATCAACCAGCGGGTCGGAAAAATTCTGGACATGGCCGGAAGCCTCCCAAATTTTTGGGTGCATCAAAATCGCCGAGTCCAAACCAACGACGTCATTTCGCTGATAAACCATTGATTGCCACCATTGGCGCTTGACGTTGTTTTTTAATTCAACGCCTAGCGGACCATAATCATAAAAAGAGTTTAAACCGCCATAGATTTCAGAGGATTGAAAAATAAAGCCTCTTTGTTTAGCCAAAGAAACGATTTTATCCATTGCGCTATTGTCTGGTTTTTTAGGTTTAGTCATAAAGACAGTTTAACTAATCTTTGAGTTTTTTTCAAGCCTTAATTTTGGCTAACCAAAAAACCGGCAAATGCCGGTTAGTCTATAATAATCCAAAAAAATTAACGCAAAAAATACATCACAGCGGCGCTAACCAAAGTTACCGAAACGTTATCATTTACTTTCAAAGGCAAACTTTCAACTAAAGCTGCCACTAAAGCCGCCTTGATCCCCCAGGAGAAGGCCCCAACCATTGATAGGTCGGGCAACATCCAACGCAGCAAAATAAAAGCACCCAGGGTACCAAAAACTACAAAGGCAAGGCTGCCGGCATAAGTTTTATGCCGATTCCAGGGTAACTCTTTGGCTTTAAAATTAGCGCCGATCAAAGTTGCCGCCCCGTCACCTAAAGCCAAAATTGCCCAACTGGCAGCGACAATATACAAAGGAAAAATCAAAACCAAAACCAGCAAGACCAAAAAATACAAAACCGCGCCTTGGCTGTATTTTTTTTCAAACTGGCGGTAAAAATAAGATTTGATTTTCAGCCGAGGTACGACAATCAAAGTGAATAAAAGTAAAAGCAAAAGCAAAAAAGCCGCTTCAAACCGACTTAAGTATTTAAGCGAGAAAGCTAAAAAAAATAAAAGGATATGAACGATTTGTCTTTTTTCTTCACTGAACATTTTATTGGAAAATTTAATTAACCAAAAATACTTTTTTCCGGCGTCGGAGTTTCGGATTTTTTATCTGGTGCTTGGGGTACTTGAGGCAAAGGCTGAGTTTCAATTTTGGCTTCTGGCTCGGTTTTAATTTCTGGCGTTGGCAAAATTGGCGGCACCTCGATTGGTTTTTGATTTTCTACTTTATTTTTTAACAAATCAACTAAAGATTCTCGACCCACACCCAATTGAGAAGGTTTGGTTGGCTCAGTAATTTTTGGTTCAGGGATTGGTTTAGGTTGAGGCTCTAAAATTGGCTGAGGTGTTGGCAAAACTGGCGGTAAAACTGGTGCTGCAGCAGGCGGGGTTGGCATTGGTATTTCTGCTGATGGTAAAGCTGAACCGGTCTGATCGGATTTTTTCAAACCAATATCCAAACCAACAATTTTTTCTTTGGCCGCACCGACTAAATCAATATCCTGGCTTTTATATATTTGATAACCGGCTTTTTCAGCCGTCACAAAATAAACATTATCATTAACTAAAAAGGAGTAACGGCCGGAAAAATCAGTGATTCGAGTTTCCAAAAGTTTATTGTATTTTTTATCGTAAATTCTAACCACTGCCTGATTGATTGGTTTTTTGGTGGCCAAGTCAAAAATCTTACCCCAATTTCTGGGCGGTTTCTGATAGCCTAAACGCCTGAATAATAGATACAAAATACAATGAACAACTAAAATTGAGCCGGTTAAAATCCCGGGACTGATAGCCACTGACAAAAGCGCCAAAGGCACAGCCGAAAATGCCGCCAGGCTTTGTAATTTGCGCAAATAATGTTGTAAAACAATTTTACCAACCGGTTTGTGTTCTTCCTTAGGATCAACTGGAATATTTAAAGTAATGTTGACGTTATTGTTATTAACTTCAAAAACATCGCCGTGATACAAATCCAAATATTTTACATCTTCTTTTTCATTTTTCAAATAAACCGTTGGAAAGTCATACTTTGGTTTGGTAACGGTTAAATAATATTTTCCCGGTGCGGCTAAAATATTATAACGGCCTTGTTTATCAGTTACCCTGGATTGAGTCAATCGGCCGTTGTCTTTTTGGTATAAACGAACAATTGCCAGATCAACCGGCTGTTTGGTCAAAGAATTATAAACCACTCCCCACTTTTTCCGACGACGACGAAATAACGCCGCTATTGGTTGGGTGGTAAAAAATTGAAGGTAAGAGAAAAAATTAAAAAATGAAAAAGTGGCAAAAGTATTCACCGCGACTGCTGCCACCAAAGTCGGCGCTACGATTTGGGTATTGGTTTTTTGGACTACCGGATTGCTAATTACATTTTTTTGCAAAAAATTAGTGACATTTTGAATATTTTCCAATAGACTAGATTCGCTATTACCTAACGGGGTTTTACAGCTTAAATCAGCCGGATAATCAATAAATCCATCTTTATCATTATCCGTACCATCAAGACATTGAGACAAGGCTAGTCTCACTTGTGGCGGTAACCCGCAATCTACCGGACAAGAAATATTATTCTCGGCTGCTTCACAGCTATGATTACCACAGCAAGGCAGAGTTGGCGCGCAAACGCAATTAACTAGGTTTAATTGTTCACAACTATTACAGGCAACATTGCACTGATCAGTGCAAGCTCTAACTTCCGGAGGCCTGTCCAAATCTAAATTGCAGTTATTTAAATCAGTGCATTGCCGTCTAGAAACGCCGTTGGTGCAATTGCTCCAGGCAGAGCAAGTCCAGCTGGGCAAACAAATTTTAATACAATCAGCCGAGCAAGAACCATTATCTTCACCGGTTTCACAAATACCATTGCCACAACAAGGAATTAACTGTTCACATAGACACTGGGCTGTATTAATTTGTTGGCAGCTACCGCAACTTAAACCGGGGCACAATGGACCGCAACTTTGTTGCGTCGGCGGTTGATTGGTTGGAATCGGACAAGCTCTTTTATCAAAACACTGTCTGACCTGAATACCGTTTGCCGGGCAAATTTCTGGCAACCAAGCGGTGCATTCCCAGTCCGAAACACAGGTTGCCTGGCAATCCGCCGGACAATTATTTATATCTTCGGTTGGGACTTCACAAGTGCCGTTACCGCAGCAAGGGGCCGAATCGGCTAAACATAAAGTGCAGGCCGTATCGGCATGCTGACAAACGCCGCAAGTTAGTTCACAACCGCAATCCTGCTGGTAACTATAATCCGGCTGACATTTTGGTGTTGATCGGTCAATACAAGTCATGGTCCATTTTTGATCCTGACCACAAACTCCATGAGTACATTCAAAATCCGGCGTACAACTGCAAGCCGGATCACCCGGCAAAGAACCGTCACTACAAATTGAACCTAAATAATCGCAACGACCGTTATGATTATCGTCAATGCCATTACTACAATTTTCCGTTCCGCCGCTGGTAACAAATGAACCGGTACGAGTTGCCTGCAAAGCGCCAACGCTGGCCGTTATTTGATAATAATAAACCGTGTTTAAATTTAAACCGGTAATGGTATAAGTATAATTTTGTCCGGACAAACCACTGGCCGAACCTTCATTAACATCAACTGTTTTGCCCCAATCCAAAACTGAAGTTGTCGCCTGACAAGCAGTTTGCCAATTAACCGTTGCCGAAGTATTGGTAACTGAAACGCTGACGTTGGAAATAATTAATTCAAATTGGCAAACCGCCGAGCAACAATCACCAGAATTGGTATTGCCATCGTCGCACTGCTCACCAGCGTCAAATCGACCATTACCGCAACCAACTTCCAATTGACAACTGGCCGAACAACCATCACCAGAGATTGCATTGCCATCATCGCACTGTTCGCCAGCATCAATATTACTATCACCGCACCGCGGGCTGACACAACTTCTGGTCATTTGGCTGCCGCTACAATTATTGCCACAAACGCCAACTTGAATTCCGTTAATACACAACCCCCAATTGCAAACCACCGGACCGGTTGGAACACACTCCCCTTTGTTGTGAGCTAAATAATTTTGGGCAAAATAATTATGGTTTTTTTCAACTTCCAAATTATAAACAAAAAAATCACCAACTTCTTTTTGAATTGATGACACCATTACTGATTGACCAGCTTGATTTAACAGCCAGTCACCGATTTTAATTTCACCAGCTTCCAACCATTGATTATTAACATATAAAGGATGGTTGGCAGTGACTTTAAGCTCATTATTAATAACTAAATATTGATTGACTTTATGTTTAAAAGTTTGCAAAACTCTGGCTGGCTCATTTTTTTTACTTGACTCGTTAAAAGAAAAAACCAAGCTGCCGGTTTTAATTTTTTCAATCGACAAATTGGTGCCGTCGGCCAAAGAAATTTTTGTCCCGCCCAAAAAACAGGCAATGGCGTGGCACATGCAGCCTTCACAATAAGTACCAACACCACAACGCGAACCGGATTGGCACGTTTCACCGGATTCAACCACCAAGTCGCCGCAAACCGGACAACTGCAGTCGGAATTACAGACCCGGTTATAGCAAGAAGTGATCCCAGCGCTAATATCACACTCTTCACCAGCTTCCACGATTGAATTGCCACAAACTGCGGTGGTGGGAACAGTGGCGGTAACATCAATGGTGGCTGCCGAAACTAAAGAAAAAGTAAAAAAAAGAAAAATTGAACCCAAGGTAAGAGTTAGGCCAAAACTGACAAAAAATAACTTTTTAATATTAACCAACATTTTAAAAAGATTTTTTTGAATTCTTTATCTTTTTTATCTTTGAGTTAATTTTGGAAAAAATTAAAACTATAAAAATAAACAAAATAAAAATCAAAATTAAACGCCAGGGAATCAGCCAAAAGCTCAGCGGATAATTAACCGTTTGGGCCGGCGTGCCGTAATTTAATTCCAATTCAGCGGTGTATTTGCCAAAAGCCAAAGAATTGGCCTCAAAACTTAATCCTCGCCAAAAATTTTGCCAAAAATTACCTTGTTTGGTTTGACCCCAAACCACCTCAAACCGTCTGGCGCTGCCGGGTAAAACATTATTTTTACTTTCATTAACCGGCAAAATTTTATCCGCGCCAAACCAATTTTTTAATTTAATTTGACCACTTGGCGCCAAATGAACATTACCATCATTAACAAACCGGACTAAAAAATTAATCGGCAGTCCAAAAAAACATTTTTTTTCCGGTTGAGTTTTAAATTCAGTCACCTCCCCAATTTCTCTAAACTCCCCTGAGACCTTTAAGAGAATTAATGTACCGACTTTGCTATTAATGTTAACATTTGGATTTTCCTTGCTTGATTCATTTTGTGTCTGCCAAAAAATTACCACATAGTAACCGCCGGGAGTCGCATTCACAGGAACTTTTACTTCAAAAGGCACCCGCATAGCCTGGTGCGGTTTTAAAGTAACCAAATCAACGCTGACAGTAAACCAATTTAAAAACGCTTGGTTGTCGGCGGCTAAATATTTTGGTTTGCCAAATTCATCACCGGCGGCAAACGGTTCAATGCTGGATTTTAAAACCAAATCTTTTTCGGTTTCGTTGTAAATTTTTACCAAACCTTTTTGGGTTTGCCCTGGCTCAACTTCTAGCTCAAGCAACGGCGAAATTACCGTCGCACCCAAAACCGGGCTGGCAAAAAAACCGGCAAAAAATAAAAAAATTGCTAGAATAAAAATTTTTTTCAAATCCATAATTTAAAAATTAGCCGTGGCCGAATAAGTCAAAGTGGTGCTGTAAGCACCGGCAGCAACTGCTGAAGAAATATTGGCTAAATAAGAAACGGTAAAAACGGTTTGATTGGTTAAAACCGCGGCACTGGCAACCGTATCGCCACTATTGAACGCAAAAAAGTTGGTACTATTATAGGGGCTGACAGCCGAACCAATCGGTGCCGTACCGGTAGGATCAGCACCAACAGCCGGAACGGTATTGGCTGCCAAATTAATCCCAAATTGGCTGGAACCGGGCGCGGAAGCTGCCGCCACTGCTCCAATCGCAGAAATAGTGTTGACTCCGCTAGTCAGGGTGGTACCGCTCATAGTCACGGCAAAACCATTGGCAGCATTAGTATCAACCGTCATTGTATGACTGCCACTTGAAGCCGCTGCCGTGCTTAAAGTACCCAAATTAAGCGCTGTAGCGCTGACTGAAAAAGTAATATACTCATCCGGATACATTTCCCTAAAACCGGCTTTCAAACCGTAACTGGCGGAAGTTGAAGTATTAGATAAAATTACCGACTCACCAATTGAATCCTGAAGGCCGTAGCTGGTTGAGCTGCTGTCTTCGGTGCCGCCGGAATTAAAAACGTCAGCCCAAATGACATAGTTGGTACTGGTCGTGTAAGCCCAAATTTTAACCGGCAAAAACAACAAAATACCAAGGCTTAAAATCAGACTGCAAAAAATAATTTTTTTACTCATTTTGATGTCACAAAAAGCAATTAAGTTATCTATATTATACTAAAATTTCAACCATAAGGCAAAAGCTGCCCGGCTCATTTGCCGGGCAGCTTTATTTAATGAGAATTTGAATTTTTATTTCTTGTTTTGACTGGCAACATAATCAGAGATTGCCTGAACCACTCGAGAATCATCTTTTAAATCTTCCATTAAAACAACATGACTGCGATTAATAATCATTTCATCTTTTGGTCCGTGAATTTCATTACCTAATTTAATCAAAGTTAAACGTTGTTCTTGCTGTTGATCAGCCTGAGCCGTAGTATCACCACCCTGACTTTGCTGTAAGGGTTTAGTCACTACTTGCAAATAATAGATGTCTTTTAAAATAACTGAATCTTTATCTATTTTGGCCACTTTGCCAAAGTAAACTTGACCATTGGTCAAAAATACCGCCTGCCAACTGCCTCGCAATTGAGTGGCGCTAAATAAATTACCACCAACGCCGGTATAGCTGATAATCAAATAAATGCCGCCGCAAATAATTACCAAAACCACAATCAAAGTAATCAATCCTTTCAACCAGGAACCGCGCTTCCCTTTTTTGCCTAAACCGGCACTGACGTCGCTGCCAGGCATTTGATCGGCTACCTTATTAATTTTAGTTGTCATTGGATACGCCATGATATTTTCCTTTTTTAGGAAACAAAGTTTCCTGATTAATAAATAATTATGGAATAATTTATATGATAATACTTTTTTAAAAAAATGACAACTACAACTGATTAATCTTTTTTGGAATCTGATTTTGGTTTAAATTCATTGATAATCGTGGCAATAACTATCGTGACCGGAATGGCCAAAACCAAACCAATTATCCCGCCCAATTGAGCGCCAACCAGCATAACGGCTATAACCAAAACCGGACTGATACCGGTATGCCTTCTCATGATCTGGGGGGAAATAAAATTAGACTCAAGCTGTTGAAGCACAACGTAAAAAACCAAAACCGCCAATCCGCGGCCAAGCGAAAACGGGGGCACACTAAAACCCAAAAAGATTGCCGGCACAGCAGCGGTAATCGGACCGATATAAGGCACAAACTCGGCCAAAGCCGCGATTAAAGCTAAAATTAAAGCGTATTTTGGCAAAAGGATAAATAACCCGGTTGCCACCAACGTACCAACAACCAAAGCCACTGTCAGCTGAGCGGTTGCCCATTCGCCGATCTTGGCTTTAATTATTTTAATCAAACCAATCAGCCGTTGATGATATTTTTTTGGTGCCACTACTTTAACAAAATTGTTTAGAGATTCTTTTTCCACCACCAAATAAAAAGTCATCGCTAAAATAATAATCAGATTAAACAAGTTCCAAAAAAATGAAATAACAAAGGAGTAAATTCCGCCCACCGCCTGCTGCAAGCCGGCCTGCAAACCGGCCAAACCCTGGCGAATACCGTCAGCAAAACCTTTTTCTTGAGAATATTGATTCAAAATATCCAGCTCTTGCATCATTTTATCCCACAAATTCGGCAAAGTGTTGATTAACAAATTAAGCTGTTCGGTAATCGGCGGCACCAAAAGCATCACCACCATAGCGACAAATAAAATCAAAAAGATGTAAATAAAAATAGTGGCAACGCTGCGAGGAATTCTTTTTCTTTCAGACAAATCAACTGATGGCTCAATAACAGCCGCTAAAACAATTGAGACCAAAAGCAGTAATACAATTTCACGAAGATAATAGACCAAAAACAATCCCAGCAAAATAAAAACAACCTTTAAGATTGTCGCCGTTGAAATATTGATTGTTAAATTTTTGTTTTCTGGCATAAAAAAATGTTTATTTATTTAAATTATACTAAAAATCACCAAGGGGTGTCAATTAATAAAAATATGCTATACTGGAAAATGAACAATTACCTATGCCTACCCTAGCCACTAACAAAAAAGTTTTAGCCGATTATCAAGTTTTAGAGAAATTTGAGGCTGGTTTAGTTTTGTCTGGCGCCGAAGTCAAATCCGTTAAAAATGGCCAAATCAACTTAAAAGGTAGCTATATCACCATTAACGGTAAAAATGAGATCTGGCTAATCGGCGCTCATATCCCCGCCTATAAGCCGGCGGCCGCTTTTCAAAAAGATTATCAGCCGACCCAAAGCCGTAAGCTTTTGCTCCATAAAAAAGAGATTGACCAGCTCAAAGGCCGAAGTCAAGAAAAAGGCTTGACAATTATGCCTATTTCTGTATATACTAAAGGCAGTCTCCTAAAAATTGAACTGGCGCTAGTCAAAGGCAAAAAGCAATACGACAAGCGCGAAAGTATCAAAAAACGGGAGATTGACCGACAAATCAGGCGTAAAGTCAAATTGACTTACTGATACCTAGGGGATGTTTAAAATCGATAGAATTCGGATAGCAAAGCACTCAAGCCGAGCGTCGTTAACTGGCTCGTTAATCACTAGTTAATCTCAAAAATAAGTGCCAAATCACTTATAGCTAGAGTCAAAACTGCTTTCAGCTCTTTTGCTTTAGCTCCCGCTTTGGCCTAAAATCCAAAGCCATCAGCCCGGCAATGCCTAATAGCCGGTCACTGGTGTCATTAATTAGGCTGGGTCAATTATCGTCTCAATGATTGACCAAGACTTCTGAGACTTTGGTTTGGCAGGTTTTGTTAGTTTTAGACTGCCTAACCGAGAGCTAAAATTGACTAAGCTTGTAAATCTGTTTTGGATCTTTTTCTAGACAGGGGTGCGATTCCCCTCATCTCCACCATAGTAAAAGCAATTTCCAATTTTCAATTTCCAATTTTCAAACATAATATGGTTTGTAAAATTGGGAAATCAAATGAAAATTAAAGATTTAAAATTAATCTATAAACCCTTGAGAATTTCACGAAAAAAACCAGATTACAAAAAGACCCAGCAAAAATGGCACCGCACCAATCAATTTATTCGCGTGCCTCAAGTTAGACTAATTAACGAAAGCGGCGAAAATATTGGTGTGGTTGATACGGCCGAAGCTTTAGCCATGGCCCAGGAAAAAGGCCTGGATTTGATTGAGGTTAATCCCCTGGCCAACCCGCCGGTGGTAAAAATTGTCGATTACAGCAAATTAAAATATCAGGAAGAAAAAGAAAGACGTAAAGAAAAAGCCAAACAAAAAAAAGTTGAAATCAAAGGCATCCGCTTGTCTTTAAGAATCAGCGATCATGATCAGGAAATCAGAATCAATCAAGCGGAAAAATTCCTCAAGCAGGAAGACAAAGTCCGAATTGAAATGATTCTAAAGGGTCGTGAACGCCAACACTTTGATTTAGCCCGAGGCATTATCAATAAATTTGTTCAGTCAGTTGGCCAAGCTTTGCCAATCACCGTTGAACAGCCGTTAAACGTCCAGGGCGGTAAACTTTCAGTGCTGATTGCTAAAAAATAATTTTTAAGCAAATCGCAGCCCTTAGCTGTTTTTTAATTTATCCCAATACTAATTAATACGAATTAAGACGAATAAGGCTAAATTTTTGGCCGGATTCGCATTAATTCGTAATTACCATTATACTTATGAAACTGAAAACTCATCAAACAACTTCCAAAAAAGTTAGGGTGACCAAAGGTAAAGGCAGAAAAAATAAAAAATACATGACCAAACATACCGGTCAGGATCATTTTAACGCCCGCGAAACCGGGAAAACCACCCGACACAAAAGAAAAGATTCGGAAATTTCCAAAGCCGATTTGAGAAATGTTAAACGTTTATTACCTTATTCATAATCTGTTAAACGATAGCCGCCGGCGGTTTGGAATGCCCGCGGCCAACTGTAAACAAATATATGCCTAGAGTCAAAAGAGGAAAAACTCATGTTGCCAAAAGAAAGCGACTTTTTGCCAAAGTAAAAGGTTATCGCTGGGGCCGCAAAAATACCATCCGCTTAGCCAAAACTGCTGTTTTGAAAGCCGGGGTTAATGCTTACCGCGATCGCAAACGCAAAAAAAGAGTCAATCGCGGTTTATGGCAAATTCAGATTAGTGCCGCTTGTCGCTTGCACGGTTTAAGCTATTCAAAATTTATTGGCCTGTTAAAAACCAATAAAATTGAATTGGACCGTAAAGTTTTGGCCGAAATTGCCGGCAAACAGCCGAAAGTTTTTGAAGCCATTGTTGGTCAAATCAAAAAATAATTTAAATTTTGAATTTTTAATTTTTACCTATCTTGAAATTTCTGTAATTATCGCTATAATGTTAATTGCAGCCAAAAATCAAGCAAGTCTGAAAATTAAAAATTCTCTGGGGGCGTAGCTCAGTTGGTTAGAGCGTCTGCCTGTCACGCAGAAGGTCGAGGGTTCGAGCCCCTTCGTCCCCGCCATTCAAAATAATCGCCTAATAGGCGATTTTTTGATAAAATAGAATACATGGGAACAACTATAGTCGCTTGTTATACAAATCCAGATTTAGATGGCTTTGCCTGTGTAATTGCCTACACAGAATTTTTGAATACCATCAATATTGAAGCAGCCTCTTATATTCCCGGTAAACCGCACGATGAAGCCAAATTTATAATGGATAAGTTCAATTATATTTACCCACCAAAAATCGATACCCCAGATGCCTACGACGAGATTATCTTAGTTGATTCTAGCGACCTGAAAGGATTAGACAAAAAATTAGACCCCAAAAATGTTGTAGAAATAATCGA
>JBAYJS010000009.1:0-31928 GCA_041664985.1 Candidatus Buchananbacteria bacterium
TAGGAGATGATGTTGGGGTTTTGGGGATGACGCCAACCAGGAAAAACAAACGCCACCTGACCCCTGAGGGCAATGGGAATTTCTCCTTGGTGGTCCAAAAGATACTGCCCATCTTCCTTGCCAAGGTTTGCGGATTCCTCTTCGGCCCTTTTGAGTAATGTCGCACCTCCGGCTCTGGATCCTTTCTCTACGAAATCAACAAAGCGGTAGGTGCGGCCACCAACGACTAAGGGAGCCGACAGTGCATCCCTTATAAGCTGATTGACAAAGTCTCTCACCTTCCCTGTGTTACCCGAGTCGACCAGAATCGCGAATCGCTCAGGTCCAAGCTGCTCTTGCAAATGTGCCACTTTTCGAAACATCTTAATCCTCCTCACCCTTTTGTTAAAGGGTTTACTCCTCACCATCGTCGGCAAAGAGGAAAGTCAATCCTTTTATGACTTTCTTTATATATATTTTTATTAAAATAGACACAAAGAAAGCCAGAAATAATTGGAAAATTAAAGATAAAAAGTACTATCTAATCATTACAACCTAAAACCTAATAATATAGCACATTATTTTAATAAAGTCAATAATTAATTCTTGGTTTGGATTTAATCTTAACAATTATTTTTTATTACGCTTTTTAAAACACCCCAAACAAAAAATAGACTAAAATACCGGGCTGTCTTAGTTTACAAAGATAATTATTAAAATTATTTTATTTTCGCCAAAAAAGCGATTTTTTGTTATAATTGAGTTAAATTAAACCCTTATTTAATAACTCCCTAAATATGCCTATTCCCGGCTTATCTTCAAAAATTAAATCCCCTCAAGATTGGCGAAACAAAAGATTTACCACTACCGGTTTGGGGCCAAGCTCTTTTAACCGGCGGCCGATTTATACCGGCTCTGGTAGAAGGAAAAAACCGTTTAATTTTTTCAAAACCGGTTTGGCACTTTTGGGTATTTTTATTATTTTAGGCAGTGTAATGAGTTTGATTTTTTTGGCCTGGGCCGCTCAAGACCTGCCAAACCCAAACCGCATTTCGGATCGATCGGTGGCTTTGAGCACAAAAATTTATGACCGCACCGGCAAAGTTATTTTATACGATGTTCACGGCACTCAAAAAAGAACTTTTGTTAAGCTTGAAGAAATCCCGAAATTTTTAAAAGATGCAACCATTGCCACTGAGGACCGAAAATTTTATGAGCACAGCGGTGTCAGTATTACCGGCATCATTCGTTCAGTAATTAAAAATATCACTACCGGCAGTAAAGTCGGCGGTTCGACTATAACACAACAGTTGGTCAAAAATGCGATTTTGAGTCCGGAAAAAAAATACACCCGAAAAATCAAAGAAGTGATTTTATCTTACCAGATTGAAAAGAAATTCACCAAAGATGAAATTTTGCAGATGTATTTTAATGAAATTCCTTACGGCTCGGTCGCTTACGGCGCCGAAGCTGCCAGTCAAACTTATTTTGGCAAAAGCGTCAAAGATATCACTTTGGCTCAAGCGGCAATTTTAGCCGCCCTGCCGCAGGCGCCAACTTATTATTCGCCTTACGGCACTCACGTTGACCGATTGTTAGCGCGCCAAAAGTATGTTTTGGACAGCATGGCTGAGCTTGGCTATATTTCCAAAGATCAAGCCGAACAAGCCAAAAAAGAAAAAATTGAATTTCAAAAAAGCAAAGAATCAATCACCGCGCCACATTTTGTGATGTATATTAAAGAATATTTAACGGAAAAATACGGCGACTTGGTGGTTGAACAAGGCGGCCTGAAAGTTATTACCACTTTGGACGCAGACAAACAAAAAATGGCAGAAGAAGCCGTTAAACAAGGCGCGGAAAAAAACCTTAAATGGAACGCTTCCAATGCCGCTTTGGTCGCGCTTGATCCGTTAACCGGCCAAATTTTAGCCATGGTTGGTTCCAAAGATTATTTTGATGAAAAAATCCAGGGCCAGTTCAACGTTGTCACCAGCCCCAGACAACCGGGTTCGTCTTTCAAACCGATTGTTTATGCGGCGGCTTTTAAAAAAGGCTACACTCCCGACACCATTCTTTACGACGTCAATACCAAGTTTTTAAATTACGACGGCCAAAATTACGAGCCTAAAAATTATGACTTAAAAGAACACGGTCCGCTAACAATGCGTTCGGCTTTAGCCGGCTCTTTAAATATTCCCGCAGTTAAAACCATTTACCTAACCGGCGTGGATAAAGTCATTGATTTGGCTCAAGACCTAGGTTATTCCACTTTGAATAATCGCAGCCGCTTTGGTTTGTCTTTGGTTTTGGGTGGTGGTGAAGTCAAACTGCTTGAACACGCTAATGCTTTTGCGGTTTTTGCCCGCGAAGGTGATTGGCACCAAACTGCTTCAATTTTGGAAGTTAGAGATAAGGACGACAATTTACTGGAAGAATTCAAAAAACAGGAAAAAAAGGTTTTGGAAACTCAGGTGGCCAGACAGCTTAATTCAATTTTAACCGATAACGCCGCCCGAGCTTATATTTTTGGTGAAAAAAATTATTTAACTTTGGGCGACCGGCCGGTGGCGGCTAAAACCGGTACCACCAACGATTACCATGATGCCTGGACAATGGGTTTTACACCGTCGTTGGTTGCCGGTGTTTGGGTTGGTAATAACGACAATACGGAAATGAAGCGCGGAGCTGATGGTAGCGTGGTAGCAGCGCCAATTTGGCACCAATTTATGGCAGCCGCTTTGGCTAATACACCGGTGGAAGGTTTTACCGCGCCCGACCCAATCACTACCACTAAACCGATTTTAAACGGTGCCATCGCCAAAGGGATTACTTTAAAAATTGACACTAGCACCGGCCAAGTCGCTAACGACCAAACTCCGTCTAGCCTAATTGAAGAAAGAACTTATCGACCGGTTCATTGCATTTTACATTATATTAATAAAGATGACCCCCAAGGTGATACTTTGCCGGATTTAGCCGATCCGCAGTATCAACGCTGGGAAGAGGCAGTTCAAAATTGGGCCAAGGCTAATAACATCATTGCCCAAGATCCACCGGCAGGCTATGAAAACAATACCGGTAATACCACCGGACAAGCTGCAATTAAAATTATTTCGCCCAGCGCAAATCAAACCATCACTAATCGGCAATTAAACGCCCAGGTGAGTATTGGCAACTCCTTTAATCCAATCAGGGTTGATTATTATTTAAATGATGTCTTAAAAAAATCCATTACTCAGTCACCGTTTGACCTTTCAGTTTATCTTGATGATCCGACCCTAAACAATGGTTTTTATCAGCTGAAGGCCATAACTTTTGATGTTAGTGGTAATAGTAACAGTGACTCAATTGATTTGAATTTGCAGCTGCCACCAATTCCGGCAACTTTAGATTGGACCAGTCCGGCAAATAATGGCACAATTAGTGTCAAAAAATTTCCCTACAGCCTAAAAGCAAATATCAGTAATATCCAAAATATCAATAACATCAGTTTGTACTACCAAGATGGCTTGGGTAAAGAAAATTTCATCGGTACCGCTCATCAGTTTGATGACAGTAAACTTTTAATCCAATGGTTTAGTGCGCCAGCACCGGGCAATTATCAGCTCTATGCTCAAATTACCAACACCGACGGCTATTCTTACAGAACCGAAATTACCAACGTCACCATTAAATAGAAATAAAAAAACAGGCCCCACATTAAGCAAGGGTCTGTTTTTTTTATTAGAAAATTTTATTGTTTAATTGGCATAATAATATAAAGATAATCAGCTTCTTTTTCCGACGGCTTTAAAACACAGGGGCTGGCGCCGTCAATTATATTTATTTCTACTTCATCAACATTAATATTTTGCAAACCGTCAAGTAAGTACCGGTAATTAACCACAATAATATTATCATCACCTGAAGCTGACTCCACCGAAACTTGAGAAATGTTTTCACCCAACTGATTGTTGGCAGCCGAGGCGATCACTTCTTTTTTCTCAATTAAAAATTGTAAGCTAACATCATAAATTCCGCTGCGGGCAAATAAACTAGTGGCTTTGGTTGCATTAATAAATTGAGAAACTCCCAAAACCACCTTGGTATTTAACTGAGTAGGAATAATTTGGCGATAATCAGGATACTGACCTTCGACCAGCCTGGAAACCAATTCAATATTACCAAAGACAAATAAAATCTGATTTTCCGCCAAATAAATTTCCACGTTTTCCATTTCAGAAATTGCCGCCGGATCTTTAAAGCTGCCTAAAATTCTTTGTAACTCTTGCAAGGTTCTGGTTGGAACAATTACTTGTTGATTTTGGCCTTTGGAGTTTTTATCCAAACCAACCGATTTTTCAGCTAAACGATAGCTATCGGTGGCGGCTAAAATTAATTTACCATCTTTAAAATTAAATAAAACACCATTAATTTCCGGGCGACTTTCACTAACAGAGACGGCAAAAATTACCTGACTGACAGCCTGCCGAAATTTTTGTGAATTTAAAATGTAAAGATTTTTTTTACTCACCTGGGGAATTAAAGGAAAATCAGTGGCGGGCTGACCTTTAATTTTAGTGGAGTGGTTTTTACATTTAATATCTAAAACCTGGTCGCCATTATTTTCATTGTCAACAATTAAATCCACCCGTTCTTTTGGTAATAAACTAATATAATCAGCTAATAATCTTGATTGAACCGTAAAATCACCTTCGGCTTCCACTTTTCCTCTTACCACACAACTTACGCCAATTTCCAAATTAGTGGCCGAAAGTTTAATAGTGTTTTCTTGAGCTTGAATTAAAACATTATTCAAAATCGGTAGAGCCGCATTTTTAGAAGCAATGTGACTGACTACAAACAAGCCTTGATTTAAATTTTCTTGAGTGCAGGAGATTTTCATATATTTCTTTTCTATATATATTAACTATTATTATAAGCGAGTGGATAAGTAGGATAAGTGAAATTTTTTGGTGGGTTGAGTATTTTTTTTCAGGTCAAACCGGTTGGAAGTTGCGGATGGATTTGTGAATAACTTTGGTATAAATTCAGCCTCTGATTTTTTGATTTTTTTATCCTCTGGTTTCTCTTATTTTATACAAAGGTTTATCCAATTTTTTATCCGCAACTTTTTTAAGCTTGTTAACAGCTTATTAAGATTAATTGTAAAGTTTTTCTCTGATCAGTTTAATGTCCTGATTGATTTTTTCATCGTCATCAATGGCTTTACTGATTTTTAGGTGAGCATGCATGGCAGTGGTGTGATCGCGATTACCAACCTCTTGGCCAATTGACGGATAGGAATTTTTTAATTCTTCTCGCATTAAGTACATCACAATTTGCCGGGGTAAGGCAAGGTTTTTTTTGCGGCACTCACCAAGTAAATCTTCAATTTTAATGTCAAAAAATTCCGCAACTAAATTTATGATTTGTTTAGGGGTGATGGATTTTTTTCGCTGCGAAGAGGTGACAGAAACTAAGATTTTTTTGACATTCTCCAAAGTCGGCAACATCCCGTTTAATTGATGGTAGGCAATAAGCTTGTTTAAAGCGCCTTCCAGCTCCCGAACGTTATTTTGGATATTAGCAGCAATAAAAGTAACGATTTCATCTTCAAGCTTGAAATTTTTCTCTTGGCATTTAGCGCGCAAAATTGCCGAGCGAGTTTCCAGGTCAGGAGTTGAAATATCAGCAATCATTCCCCATTCAAAACGAGAAACTAAGCGGCTTTCTAGGGCGGGAATAGCTTTTGGCGGCCGATCAGACGTAATTACCACTTGTTTATTGGCCTGATGCAAGTCGTTAAAGGTGTGAAAGAAAGCTTCCTGGGTGCCTTCTTTACCGGCTAAAAACTGGATATCATCAACCAGTAAAATATCAACTGAGCGGTAGGTGTCTTTAAATTTTTCGACCCGATTACCGGAGATTGATTTAATGAAATCGCTGGTAAATTTTTCACAAGAAACGTAAAGAACTTTTTTATTTGGATTATTTTTTAAAATTTGATTGCCAATTGCCTGCATTAAGTGGGTTTTACCCAAACCGACGCCGCCATAAATAAATAATGGATTATAAACTTCACCGGGTCTTTGGGCGACAGCCGCACTGGCGGCTTGAGCCAATTCATTGCCTTTGCCAATGACAAAAGTATTGAAGGTATAGCGCGGATTTAAACCAAACTCATTAATAGTTGAGATTTCTACGGTCGGCAGCGGCGATTCAACGGTAATTTTTTCAGTGGCTTGGGCCAAAGCCTCGGTTTCCTCGGCTTTTTCTTTGGTTTCAACTTGGTAAATAACGTTTTTTACTTTATTGCCGGTAATTTTTTGCAAAGCTTTTAAAATGGCGCTATGGTATTTTTTTTCCAGCCAGGCTTTGGTAAAAGTATTAGGTACACCAATAATCACTGTTTCGTCTTTGTAAGAAGAAACAAATGTGTTTTTAAACCAGGTGGTAAAATTGGCTCGGCTTAAAGTTAGTTCCAATTCTCCTAAAGTTGCCTGCCAAATTTTTTGCTCTACCATTTTTTTATATTTTTTATTTTAATAAATCTTTTTATGGTGAATTTAAAGTTTGGGCATTACAACGGTTGTTCAGACAAATACTTTTTTTGGAGATAGCCCGGGAGATTAAATCGTCAAATTGCTTAAGCCGGATGGGTGCTTACTTTTACGGCTCTGCTAAGGATTAAAATTTAATTATTCCTTGTTAGCAATTATAGCACAAAGGAGTTATCCACAAAACCAGGTTTTAAGCCGGTAAATGTGAATAAGGTGTTGATTAAATGGGGATTAGATTGTTAAATTTGCGTTACCAAAATCAATCCCCTGCCAATTAAGAGAATAGTAGGCAAATATTGACTTAACTTATATATTTTGTTATTATAACAGGGTCTTAAATCATAATGTACCAATCCAACTTACAGTATTATTTTTTGATATTACTGCTTTAAGGTTTAAATCCTAGATTGGGCTGGTCAAATTATAAAATTATGCCAAAAAGAACTTATCAACCTAATCAACGAAAAGCTAAACGAAAACAAGGATTTCGTCGCCGAATGCAGACTGCCAACGGCCGAAAAGTTTTGAAAAGACGCCGCGACAGGCAGCGAAAGAAACTTACCATCTAATCATGATCCCTGCCAATCAGCGCTTAACTCAAGACCGTGATTTCAAACGGATTAATTCTTTGGGTAAAGCCTATTTTTGCCAGCTTTTTCGAATTAAAATTTTACCCAATCAACGGCCGGTTAGTCGCTTAGCAGTGGTTGTTTCCACTAAGGTTAGTAAAAAAGCAACTTTACGCAACCGGTTAAAACGTCAGTTTAGGGAAATTATTCGCTTAAATAGGGAAAAAATCAAGACTGGTTATGACATTATCTTGTCGCCAAACAATCAGGCTTTGGGACATAAATACGCCGATTTGGAAGAAAATTTTTTAGCCTTACTAAATAAAGCCAGGCTTTTGCAATGAACTTTTTTACTTTACAGGCCAGGCTTTTAGTTTTGCGATTGATTAAAATTTACCAAAAAACCATTTCCTTTGATCACGGAATATTTTCCGGTCTTTACCCAAACGGCTTTTGCCGGTTTCATCCGACCTGCTCCGAATATGGCTATCAAGCCATTGAAAAATATGGAATCATTAAAGGCGGTTTTAAGGCTTTGTGGCGAATTTTGCGCTGTAATCCCTGGAATAAGGGTGGCCATGATCCGCTCAAGTAATTTGAAATTTAATTGCTAAATATAACTATGACCTATTTATTTAACACCGTTTTGTTTCAGCCACTTTTAAATCTTTTAGTCTTTTTTTATAATGTTATTCCTGGCCACGATGTTGGGATTGCCATTATTCTTTTAACTTTGGTTATTAAATTAATTTTATATCCTTTCTCTTTGCAATCGATCCGCTCGCAAAAAGCGTTGCAAAATTTACAACCAAAAATTGACGCGGTAAAAAAACAGTATAAAGATGATAAAGAAAAACAAGCCAAAGAAATGATGGCTTTATATAAATCAGAAAAAGTTAATCCCCTTTCTTCTTGTTTGCCTTTATTAATCCAACTGCCATTTTTAATCGCGGTTTATCAGGTTTTTCGAACCGGGTTGGATTCCAGCAGTTTAAATTTACTTTATCCCTTTGTTCAAAATCCCGGCCATTTAAATTCAATCTCTCTTGGTTTGATTGATTTATCAAAACCAAACGTAGCGCTGGCTTTTTTAACCGGTTTGGCCCAGTTTTGGCAAACCAAAATGTTAATTGTCAAAAGACCACCCAAGAAAATGCCTGGAGCAAAAGATGAAGATATGATGGCGATTATGAACCAGCAAATGCTTTATTTTATGCCGGTTTTGACCGTAATTATCAGCGTGGGTTTGCCCTCCGGCTTGGTTTTATATTGGTTTTTAATGACGGTTTTGACCGCCGCACAGCAGCTTTGGATGTTTCGCAAAGATAAAACCAAAGAAGTTGAAGTGATTAATACTAAATAGTATGTTAATTTCCAGCGTTGATTTAATTAATTTGCCGGTGTTTTCCCAAAGTGGCAAACATTTAGGCAAAATTATTTCTTTTGATGTTGATATTGATTTAAAACTGATTAAACAGTTTTATGTCAAAACTGGTTTAATTAAAGGTTTGTGGCATCAGCAATTATTAATCAGCCCAAGCCAAGTAATTTCAATCAGTAAAGAAAAAATGGTTGTTGATGATGGGGTAATTTCGAATTTAGCCAAAGAGACGGAAAAAATGACTGTTGCCACTCCGGTGACTGAATAAAATATTTCAAATAGACTGAGCCGGTTGCCTTTGGCGACCGGTTTTTGGTTATAAAAAAAGAGGCCGATAAAAATTATCAGCCTAAAGTTAAAGGTTTGGCTATTTGATCCAGCCCTGACCAAACTGTCGGTGCAAGGTTTGGTCTAGCTCTCGAAATGACCGGTCCCACTCCGGAACTCGATTGATCTGTGCTTTGGCATGTGGGCCATAGCGCTGGGGACTAAAGAACTTTTGCATCACCTCGGTTCTTAAGTGTTGCAATTCTTGGGCAGTGGTGCCTGGTGCTTTGATGATCGGAAACTCAGTTGACATTAGTGAGTAATTTCGGCCATCACCCTCAAGCAGGTCTCTTTGTTGGAGTTGTCTAAACTCCGGAGTGTAAAGAGGGTAAACCATCCAGGAGATTCGAATTGTGTCGCACTCAGTTGCCAAAATCGCTTCGCCTTCTTCACGAATGTCAGCTACTGTCTCCACTCGGCCCTCAAAAATCCCGCCGAAGATATAGTAGAATTTAGACATGATCTTAATATCTTTTAGCACCTGCGCTACTTGTTGAGTCTTGGCTTGCCATTTAGCGATACTCATTGAAGTACCACTTTTTAGACGGTTGGTCAGCGATTCCACGCCAAACCCGATTTGGGTACAACCGCCATTTTTCATAATCTCAAAGCACTCCAAATCGACGTCCAATCGGCACATAGCGTACCATTTTAGTCCAGTTTTACCGACCTTTTGGCACAACTCACGTAGCCACTCTTTGTTGTGATTTTGGTTGCCTACTGTTCCGGGTGCGTTCAGGTCGACACAGAATCCGAAGTTTGTCCCGTATTCTTTCTGACAAAATCGGATTTCTTCGGTAATGTCGCCAATGTCGCGATACAAAACTGCGGGTTGTCCTTGGCAACAAGGAAACATCCTCTTTGAAGAACAGAACCGGCAATTGTACGGACAACCGCGTGACCAAACAAACAAGGCCACCCCTCTTTGTTGACTTGGTGCCGGATAGTACAGGCCGTAGCGTCGGCTTTTAAGCATTTTGTCTTTTGGCCGCAAAGGCATTGGGTTTAAGCGCGGGTCAAAACGATAAAGATGATTGGCCCACAACTTGCCTTGGTGATAAACAATGCCGTCCACGTCGTTGGCTTTAATCTGGCCATTGAGATATTGGAAAATTCCAACAATGCTCAACTCCCCTTCTCCAGCAACCACGAAATCAAACAACGGTTTGCCATTAGTGGTTTGGGTCAAAACTTCCTTGGGCGCGCTGGCAGCGTGGTAACCGCCGACTACAGTGATAATCTTTGATTGAGCCAGTTTTACCTTTTGAGCCAGCTCCCTGGTTTTGTTGTAGTTGAAAGTCAGGCAGGAAAAACAAACCGCTTGCGGATTGCCGGCCAAAGCTTCTTGGACGCTGACAACATCAGAGCGAGGCCAGACAAGCTCAACCTCAAAACCGTTTTTTGCAAGCCATGAGGCCACATAGCCAGCGCCAATTGGTTCATGATCTCGGAAGTTGATGTCATCGACTTGGTCTTGGCAAACACCGCCTTGCCGGCGTAAGTCAGAAACCATTTTGGCACTGCCAACATCTACCACATTAACTCGCTTAATCATAACTTGCTCCTTTATCAACCGCTAGGTTGGTAATGTTGCATCCTCAAAGCGATCCAGCAAAAAGTCGAGCGACTGGCTCGACTAGATAAATCGCTTAATTGGATGGGCAAGCTATGGTTTAGGCTCTAAAAGTTTCCACATCATTTCAAAATAGACTCGATGAGTTTGAGCAAAGTCTTTGCTTTCTATTACCATAATGATATTTTCTTCTCTGGTTGAAAACATGGCAATTTTGTCACCAAAAATTATTTCTGACGAAGGAAATTCAAATCCCTTTGGTGCCAATCTGGTTTCGCGGTTGTATTTTTTGTCTGCTTCGTACATTTTTACTGCCAATTTGGAATTTTCATTTATTGCCCGACTGGAGATTCCCATAGTTGATTTCTTTTTTTGTATTTCATCTAGAAAATCTTCACCAATAAACTTTACAAAAGTTTCAATCCTGGAAATGCTTAAAAAGTTTTCACCACCGAAGCTTAAGATTTCGTCCCAAACTTTTCTAAAGCCATCTTTTCCGGTATAAACTCTGATTTGTGGCTTGAAATTTTCAGCTGCGTTTACACTTTTAATAATCGGTAAAATATCCTCGACTAGATTTTTTGCTTTTGTTAACTCTTGATGTTTTTGATTCAAAAGATTATAGAATTTATTGGTTGGATTTTCTACTACAATTCGACGTTTTAAGCCCTGTTTAACTTCAGCCAAAAATCCCCCCTTCTTTAATTTTTCAACAATATCGTAAACTGTACCACGACTTAAGCCGGTATCTTTGGCTAAATCAATAACACTTGAGTATCTTCGCTCCAAGGCAGCTGAATAAACTTGAGCCTCTTTTTTTTCTAACCCTAGTTGTAAAAGGGCTTGATTTAATTGATTTTCTTCAATTTTATTTAACATTTTATTATGGTTTAATTATTAAATTATGTCAATTGTAATTGGCATTTATAAATAAAATATATAATTTTTTGTTTATTTTTAGCTAAAAATTAGTGATTAAAAAAATGACGGTTTATATCGTCATATTACTAAATTAATTAGATTTAGGCAAGGATTTACATATTTTTTAAAAAAAGAGGACTCGGTTGATTGAGTCCTATTCAAGATGCAAATTGCCGGTAGCTGTCCCCAGGATAATTCCCGTTTGGATCTTAAGGTCGAGAAACTTGTTTCTGAGGTAGACCCTGATTCTTGACAAATCAAGCTTTTGGGTCTCGTTTTCCTCGTCCCAGTCAGCGATACCATAGGCACCGCAGTCATCATGGGCAAGGACAAGCACCGAAGTGATTCCGTGCAGCTTTTGGGCCAATCGAATTTGCCGAAGCAAAGTCCAACGTTCCCAAGGCCGCCACCAGGGGGCAAGGAGTCCTTTGGCTGAGCCAGCTAAGGAAACCAGGTCATATTCTCCGACCCGTAGTCCAAGCCTGTTTAGGATCGCAGGCAACTCTGCCTGTAGCCTGTAATCCATACAACAAATTACTAGTGCTTTGCATCCGTGTGGCATGCAATTCCTCCTTGTTCAAATCATGCCTAGTCTTTAAGTTGCGCATTCGGAACTCCCGAGGCACTTTTAAAAGATTAACTATTTTTAGCATAAAAATAACTTTCTGTCAATGGTTTTAAAAATAAAAAACAAAAAAAGACCTAATTTTAGGCCTTTTTTATGTAGAGTGGTTTAAAACTAAATTTTAACCGGAGTCAGACTGAGTTTTCCGCTGGGTACGCCCTTGATGATGTATAGTTTAACCTTTAGGTCCGGATAATTTTGGTTGATTTTGGTTTGGATTGAGGCTAAATCACTAAGCTGAGTTTTTTCTTCTTCAGCTGGATCAGCAATACCATAGGCGCCACAGTTATCATGATATAAAATTACAATTTCGCTGATACCATGGAGTTTTTTTGAAAGCTCAATTTGTTTAAATAACATTTCGCATTCGCCCGGTTGTTCAGATAAAGCGCATTTAGCAGCACCTGCCAAAGAAACGGTATCAAAATCGCCTTCAGCATAACCTTCTTTGGCCAAAAGTTCGGATAAAACGCTTGGCTTGATTCGAAAGTCCATGCAGCGGATGACTAAAGCTTTGCAAGTATGAGACATAGATTAGATATTAGGTTAATAGAGGTTAGGTTGATAGGTTTTTGGTTATTCGGCTTGAGGGGGTTGATTGGTAATATTTGGCTGATAGGTTTTTTTCTTTTTGGCAACCCTTAAACGAGCCAATTCTTTTTCAATCTTTGAGGCCAGGGCGGTATATTCAACTTCTTCTTTGTTTTTTAATTCGCTCATTAGTTTTTGGGCTCGTTCTTTGGCTTCGATTGCTCTGGCTTCGTCGATTTCTTCGGCACGTTCAGCCGATTCGGTTAAAACTAAAACTTCATTTTGTTTAATTTCCAAAAATCCGCCGGAAACTGCCATGATTTCTTGCTCGTTGCCATTTTTGACTACCAATTCGCCAGCCTGAACTATTGCCACCAATGGAATATGGTGGGGTAAAACCGTGATTTGGCCCAGTTCGGTTGGAATAGTCACTTGATCAATTTCTTTTTCGTAGACTATTTTTTCCGGCACGACAATTTTAAATTTAATTTTTGCCATGAAATTGGAATTATTTTTTTATTTCGTCAATTAAACCTTTCATATAAAATTCTTGTTCGCCAACGCCATCATACTCGCCGGTCAAAATCGCTTTAAAGCTTTTAATGGTATCAGCCAAAGAAACATATTTACCAGGCATGCCGGTAAAGGTTTCGGCCACAAAGAAAGGCTGAGATAAAAACTTTTGAATTTTTCTGGCGCGAGAAACGGTTAATTTATCCTCTGGAGACAATTCTTCCATGCCTAAAATGGCAATAATATCTTGTAAGTCTTTGTAGCGCTGTAAAACTTTTTGAACACCCCGGGCAACATCGTAATGCTCTTGGCCGACGATGTGCGGATCCAAAATGGTTGAAGAAGAATCCAATGGATCAACTGCCGGGTAAATACCCATATCAGATAAAGCGCGAGATAATACCACGGTCGAATCAAGGTGAGCAAAAGTGGTGGCTGGCGCCGGATCGGTTAAATCGTCAGCCGGCACGTAAACTGCCTGAACGGAAGTA
The DNA here is from genome assembly GCA_041664985.1 of Candidatus Buchananbacteria bacterium. GTDB lineage: Bacteria > Patescibacteriota > Patescibacteriia > Buchananbacterales > UBA6539 > JBAYJS01. The sequence goes on from JBAYJS010000009.1 coordinate 13,456, forward strand.
ATTGAACCTTTTTTGGTGGAAGTAATTCTTTCCTGCATTTCGCCCATTTCGGTGGCCAAAGTTGGCTGATAACCCACAGCGGAAGGAATGCGACCTAGTAAGGCAGACACTTCGGAACCGGCCTGAGTAAAACGGAAAATATTATCAATAAACAGTAAAACATCTTTGCCTTCTTGGTCGCGGAAATATTCAGCCATGGTTAAAGCGGATAAACCAACTCTTAAACGAGAACCCGGCGGTTCATTCATCTGGCCAAAAACCATGGCGGTTTTTTTAATAACGCCAGAAGCGGTCATATCACGGAATAAATCATTGCCTTCTCTGGTTCTTTCGCCAATACCGCCAAAAACAGAATAGCCGCCGTGCTGGGAAGCGATGTTTCGAATTAATTCTTGGATCACAACGGTTTTGCCGACACCGGCGCCGCCAAACAAACCAACTTTACCACCTTTGACAAACGGACAAATCAAATCAATTACTTTAATGCCGGTTTCAAATATTTCAACCTTGTTTGATTGTTCGGAAAATTCCGGAGCTGGCCGGTGAATCGGCCATTTTTCCTTGGTAACGGCTGGTTCTTTTTCATCTAAAGGCTCACCTAAAACATTAAAAATTCGACCCAAAGTTTCCGGACCAACTGGGACGGAAATTCCTTGTTCCAAATCAGTGACTTCCAAACCGCGTTTTAAACCATCAGTTGCACCCATGGCAACCGCTCGGACCAAATTGCTGCCCAAGTGCTGCTGGGTTTCCAAAACCAAAGTCTCCGAGCCATTTTTTACTTCCAAGGCGTTATAAATCGCTGGCAGCTTTTTTTCAAAAGAAATGTCAACGACGGCACCGATAATTTTTTTAATTTTTCCAATGTTTGCCATAAAATATTAAATTATAATTATTAATTTGAAAAATTTATTTATTCCAAAGCGGCTTTACCACCGGTAATTTCAGCAATTTCTCTGGTGATGCTGGCTTGTCTGGCTTGATTGTAAGCCAAAGTTAAAGCGGCAATCATATCTGAAGCGGCACTGGAAGCGTTTTTCATGGCCATCATTCTAGCCGATTGCTCCGATGCGGAAGCTTCCAAATAAGCCTGATACAACTGAACTTCGATCAAGTGAGGCAAAAACCGGTTTAAAACTTCAGCCGGGTTTGGCTCAAACAAATATTCTAAATTATCAGCCGGTAAATTCTCAGAAGTTGAGCCGACATTGCCCAAATCAGCATCAACGGTTGGTTCTAAAGGTAGTAACTGTTTAATTTTTGGTTTTTGAACCAAAGCTGAATAATAATCAGTATAGGCAACCATTACTTTGTCATAAATTCCCTGGTTAAAATCTTTAACAACCATTTTGGCCAAAGGTGAAGCTTCGGCTGAATTGCTGACCACTTCGGACTTGGTAAATTCAGCCGTGACTGATTGGCCGTTTCTGACCAAAAATTCACTACCCTTTTTACCGACAGTCAGCCAATGAATTTTCACTTCGGGGTTATTTTCTTTTTCAGTTTTGGCAAAATTAATCGCTTGGGAAATAATTTGCGAATTATAGCCGCCACAAAAGCCGCGGCTGGCCGTTACCAAAATTACGGCGATATTATTAACCTGCTGTGGTTTTTGCAAAAGCGGATGGTAAGCATTGGTAACTTTTTTAGCCAGATTAACAACTAATGTCCAAGCATTTTGGGAATACGGTCGGGAGGCTAAAACCGAATTAACGGCTTTGCGCATTTTGGCAGCCGAAATCATTTCCATGGCTTTGGTGATTTTTTTGGTACTGCCGATGGAACGGATGCTTTTTTTAATTGTTTTGGTGGAGACAGCCATAGTTTAATAATTTTCAATTATCAATTCTCATTGAATTTACAATTTTCAATTCGCAAAGGCCAATTGTATACTTTGAAAATTGATTATTGTGAATTGATTGAAAATTTATTTACTTAAACTTACAAAATTTTCCTTATACTCGCCAACCACTTTTTTGATTTCAGCTTCAATCTCTGAAGTTAATTGTTTTTCTTTGGTAATTTTATCTAAAAGTGATTTGGCGTTGGTAGTGCAATATTGGTGTAAACCGGCTTCAAAAGCTCGGACTTTTTCAACCTCAACATCATCAATTAAACCATTAATGGCAGAATACAAAATTATAACTTGTTGGGTTACCGGCATTGGTTCGTACTGACCTTGTTTTAAAATTTCAGTCAAACGGCGGCCGCGATCAATTTGCAGTTTGGTGGCTTTATCCAAATCAGAACCAAATTGGGCAAAGGCGGCTAATTCACGAAACTGAGCCATTTCCAGTTTTAATTTTCCAGCCACTTGTTTCATGGCTTTAATTTGAGCGGCTGAACCCACGCGGGAAACGGAAAGTCCGGTGGCAATGGCCGGGCGAATACCTTGATAAAATAAATCGCCTTCCAAAAAGATCTGGCCGTCAGTAATTGAAATAACATTGGTTGGAATATAAGCAGAAATGTCGCCGGCCTGAGTTTCAATAATTGGTAAAGCAGTCAGAGAGCCGCCGCCGTAATCTTGGTTTAATCTAGCGGCACGTTCCAAAAGCCGGGAATGTAAATAAAAGATATCGCCCGGATAAGCTTCGCGGCCTGGTGGTCTTTTTAAAACCAAAGAAATTTCGCGGTAAGCGACGGCTTGTTTAGATAAATCATCATAAATAACCAAAACATCTTTGCCCTGATCCATGAAATATTCACCCATAGCACAACCGGCAAACGGTGCGATATAAAGTAATGAGGCCGGGTCAGAAGCGCCGGCAACTACCATAGTGGTATATTCCAAAGCGCCACGACTTTCCAATTCGCGATAAATTCTTGCCACCTTGGCTTCTTTTTGGCCAATCGCAACATAAATACAGAAAATATCTTGACCTTTTTGGTTAATGATAGTGTCAATTGCAATGGCGGTTTTGCCGGTTTGGCGGTCGCCAATGATTAATTCGCGCTGGCCGCGGCCGATTGGAATCATTGAGTCAATGGCTTTAATGCCGGTTTGTAAAGGAGTGTTAACCGGATAACGAGTAATAACGCGAGGAGCGATTTTTTCGACCGGATAATATTTTTCAGCTTTGATTTCGCCTTTGCCATCAATTGGTTGACCCAAAGGATTGATAACGCGGCCGATGATGCCGGGGCCAACCGGTACTTCCAAAATGCGGCCGGTGCTTTTGACGACGCTGCCTTCGGTAATATTTTGATATTCACCCAAAATAATGGCGCCGACAAAATCTTCTTCCAAGTTTAAAGCTACGCCAAAAACATTATTACCAAAATCCAAAATTTCTGATGCCATCACTTCGGAAAGTCCCGAAATTTTAGCAATGCCGTCGCCGACTTCCATGACGGTGCCGACTTTTTCCACTTTAGCCTGACTTTGGTAATCTTTAATCTGTTGTTTGATTGATTCAATGATTTGATCTTTATTCATAATATTTGAAATATTTTTAAGCCGTTGCTAATTTTTTACGCAAGTTTTGCAGCTGGGTTTTCAGACTGCCGTCAATTAAAGTATCGTTAAAGTGTAAAATCATTCCGCCAATCAATTCGGGATTAATTTTTTCAGCTAACTCAATTTGCTGGCCGGTATTTTTTTTCATTTCTTTGATAAGGTCTTCTTTTTCAGCCAAGCTTAAAGCAAAAGCGGTTTCAATGGTAATTTCAACAATCCCCTCTTTTTCGTTATAATACTTTTTAAAATCAGAAATAATTTTATCGGCCGAAGACAACAAACCCTTGCGCGCTAAAATTTTGATTAAATTTTGCAGCGCTTGTTTCAGTTCAGTCGCATTGCTTTCTTTAGCCACTTGGTAAAGGGCAATGGCGTATTTTTTCGTATTTATTCTCATACTCGGCCAATATTAATTATTTCTGATCCTTATTTTTTAATGTCTTTTAAAGTGTCGGCGACTAAGTCGCGATTAATTTTTTTGTCGACCACTTTTTCCAGGACTTTAGTGGTGGTATTAATGACTAAATCAGCAATATCAGATTTAATTTCGCCAAGCATTTTGGCTTTTTCGCCGGCTAACTGAGCTTTACCGTCATCAACGACTTTTTTTACCTCGGCTTTGGCCTGGGCAACGCTTTTTTGTCGCTCAGCAGCAGCAATTGCGGTTGCTTCGGTGATTAAAGCCTCGGATTTTTGTCTGGCTTCTTTGATAATTTGCTGTTTTTCTTCCTCAGAATTTTTTAAATTTTGGGAAATTTGTTTAGCTTCTGCCAAACTTTTTTCGATCGTTTTGGTTCGATCTATCATTTTGGCCGAAAGCGGTTTGAAAACAAAGTACCACAAAACAGAAGCGACAATCGCAAAATTGATTAATTGCGCCAGCATTAATTTCCAGTCGATATGAAATGTGGAAATAATAGAATCCATAATGTTTTTCAGCGCTTAACGCTTGAATTGAGCGCTAACCGATTATAATTTTTTAGCCCAAGATTAGGAAATAGAGAAAGCGATAACCAAAGCGTAAATAGCGACAGCTTCAGCGAAAGCAGCGGCTAAAAGCATTGGGACTAAAATTTTACCGGCAGCTTCTGGGTTGCGGCCAATTGATTCCATGGCGGCAGCGCCAATTTTGCCAATGGCTAAAGCTGGACCGATTGAACCGATACCAATGGCTAAAGCTTTAGCTAGTGTAGTTAATTCCATAGTTTTTATCTCCTTTTTATTGCAGCTTAATGCTGCTTAATTATTAAAACTCTAATATCTAATATCGAAATTCTAAACAAATTCCAAATGCCAATATTCCAAATTCTAAATGTTGAACCCAACCGTTTGTAATTTATGATTTAGAATTTATTTAGGGTTTAGGATTTAGTGCTTAGGATTCATTAAGCTCCTTCTTGAGCATGTTCTTCATTGTGGCCGGTAGTCATAACGGTCAAAAATACTAAAGTCAGCATGGCAAAAATCAAAGCCTGAATCATGCCAACAATAATTTCCAAAAACATAAAAGGAATCGGTAGGATAAAGGCAAAGATTGCTGCCATAGCGCCCAATAAAACTTCGCCGGCAAAGATATTACCAAATAACCTAAAGGATAACGAGGCTACTTTGGCAAATTCACCAATAATTTCGATGATGCCTACAAAAAATTTAATTGGGTTGACTAAAATTGCGGTATATTCTTTTTCTTTAAAAACTTTTTTGGGAATTTCCAAAAGCAAATCAATGCCGACAAATCGGTTTAAATGGCTCCAGGCGCTAGTGGTAATCACCCCAAAAATATGGGTTAAAATTACTGCCATAATTGCCAAAGCCAAAGTCATGTTTAAATCAGCCGTAGCGCCGCGCAACAAAGGGACAAAAATATTTTCGCCGCCGTGAGTTTGGACAAAACCGATTGAACCAACACCAGGCAATAAACCCAGCCAATTATTTAATAAAATAAAAACAAAAAGCGGTAAAACCAGTGGTAGAAATTTTAAAGATTTTTCCCGGGAGCCAGTAACCGAATCGGCTAGATTTAAAGCGCTGTCAAAAATAATTTCCAAATAATTTTGAATTCCTTTTGGGATATTGTTGATTTTTTTTCTAATTACTACCGAAGATAATACAATAATGGCCAAAACAATCCAGGAGTTCAGTAAAGAATTGGTAACGGTGAAATTACTGATATGAAAAATTGGTTCGGCAAATAAAGTGCTTTCCGTTTTGATTTCTTCGGTTTTAGCTTCTGCCGGAACTTGATGATTAGCACCAGTCTCGACTTGTTGAGCTTCTGCTTGAGTTTTAACTTCTTGGCTGTTCATTATTATCTAAATTATTATTTTTAATTTTAGCTTCTTTTTCCAGCTCTTTTATATATTGAGTGGTTTCCTTCACTAGGCCAAAGGCAGTGATCAAAAAAGCAAAACCGGTAGTGGCCAAAAATAGCCAGGGTTTGGTATTAAATTTTTGGTCAAGCCAATTGCCTAAAAATAAAGCGGCAATCAGTGGTCCAACCAACCAGCTGGACAATTGGACGAATAAACTAAGGCCTTTTTGCCATTCTTTGTCGTCGCCGGATGTTTTTTTGGGATTCATTTTCAAAGGTAATTATGATAAATAGCTTGTTTTTAGCTCTTTTTGCTAATTTGTCTAAAAATAAAAAAAGTTTTGCTATTTATACTTTTTTAGCTAAAATTAAACAAATTTTTATAGCTAAACCATAGACTTTAGTATAGAAAAAAAACTGAATCTGTCAAGGGTCTTTACTTTATATTATAGCACTTTTGCCCGTTTAATCGAAAAAATACTGAGAAATTAGCTAATTAATTAATAAATTGCTAAAAATCAGCCTTTTGGGCTGATAATTTAAGTCACTATGTAAAATAACGGGTTAAAACATTCTTTTTTTACCAACAATAATTTTGAGTTTTTCGGTGGCAATTTCCACTTCCACCGGCGTTTTTAAAACCCGTTGGCCGTCAGTTATTACCGAAAGTGAAGTTTTGCTTTTAATCGCGATTTTTTTAAACGGGATAATACTTTTTTTGAGCTGAGCGGATTTTTTGAAAGCATTTTCAAACCAGGAAGTAATTGGCTGAATTAAAATTTCCAAATGACCATCCTGGGGATTGAAATAATTTGTTTGGTTTTGGGCATTGGCTAAAATCGGTCGTAAATTGCAAATGCAAACTTGGTCGTTGCCCTGGGGTTTGATCCGATAATTATTTTCGCATTCAATGGTCACGTCGCCTGCCGAAACGGTAATATTAGAAAGAAAAAAAGTACCATTGGCTTGGCCCAAATCAACTTTTTCAACGATTCTGGCAGCAATGGTTTCACAGGCTTGATCCGGTGAACCGATGCCTAACATTTGGGCGATTTTATTTTCATTACCAACCGGAATAAATCCCAAAATAATATCAAGTTTGGCTACGGCATTAATAATTTGAGTGAAAGTTTTGTCATCACCAACCACGATTACGGTTTTGATCCCGTGTTTAACCTCGTCGGCTAGTAAATCGTTCACATTTCTCAAAGGCGAGAGCCGATAAATTTTTCCGCCAATACCTAAATCTGTCAGCCGAGTTTCAATCCGAGCTAACAGGCTATTGTATTTTTTATTATTGAGAAAAGAATCGTAAAGATAGAGATACATAAATTTGCCGGCCAAAATTCTGGCTTAACTGGGTTTTATTTAATCTTTTCGGCCATGGGCTGAATTTTTTCCCGATTGATCACCGGCAATTTTGGTTTTTCTTCGATTTTTTCGGCTTTAGCTCTTTTGTCTTCACCGGCCAAACACTTCCCTTGTAAAGTGGCACCGGCGCTGATAACAATGGTTTTGGTTTTAACATCACCAAAAACTCTGGCAGTACTGGTTAATTCTAAGCCTTCTTTGATGGTAATATTACCTTGGACTTCACCGGCAATAATGGCGTTAGCCGCCCAAATGTCGGCAAAAATTTTGGCCTCATCACCAATCCGTAAATTTTTTTCCGTTTTAATACTACCCGAAACCGTGCCTTCAATAATGATATCACCATTAGCCACAAAGTTACCTTCCACCTGGACGGAAGGGCCAATGATTGTCTCAATTTCTTCGCCGTTTTCTTTTTTAAACATAAATTTATACATTAATTTTAATTAACTACGCTACCTTAGTTATTGTAATTTTTTTCAGCCCAAGTGTCAATTTAGCCAATCTGGAAAATTCTAAACCAAAAACCCTGAATTTTAAACATTTGGCTAACTATAGTTGGAGTTTGTTATTTGTTTAGGATTTTAGATATTAGAAATCAGAATTTATTCATGGGACTTGCTATTTTCTTCAATCTTTGTTAGAATAAGCAGGTATTTTAATCATTATAATCATTTTACATTTATGCCAGTTAAAAAAGCCGCTTTTAAAGATTTACGCCAAAATCAAAGACGAGCCGAAAGAAATAAAAAAATCAGAAGCGATATTGAAGCTTTGATTAGAAAAGTCAGAAAATCAATTACCGCCAAAGACCAAGCCAAGGCCGTTGAATGGCTCAAAGAAGCGATTAAAAAATTAGACAAAGCTGTTGCCAGAAATGTGGTGAAAAAAAATACTGCCGCTCGCAAGAAATCTCGCTTGGCCAAGGCAGTTAACAGTCTAGCCAAAAAATAATTATCCTATTTATCTATTTTAAAGCCGGTCGCCTCAGGCGACCGGCTTTATTTTTAGTTAAGACTTGATAACCAATAAATCAAACATCACCTCGGGATCGGTTTGACTGGTTTTTATTTTATAATCAATCGCCAAAAGGTTTTGGTAAGTTTTTTTGAGTTTATCCAAATCAAAATTTTGGATTTGGGCCATGGTTTTTTTGACCACAAACGGATGCAGACCCAATTGGTAGCCCAGCCGTTCGCTGGGATAACCGGCACCATTTTGCTCGACAAAACTTTTTAGCAGCAATAAATTTTTAAATTGCCAAGTGATTTTGGCCAAAAGTTCGGTTGGCAAAGTGCCACTTTTTAATTGGTCAGAAATCAGCTTTAAAGCCAAGCGTTTGTTTTTTTGGCTCAGCGCGTCGGTGAGCTTAAAAATATCTTCATCCAGTTTAGTTTTGACCAAAGTCTCAACGTTATTTAAAGTAATATTTTTATTTTCGGCAAAAGCCAAAAGCTTGTCAATTTCCGAATTCATTTGCCACAAATCATTACCGACTAAATCAGTCAAAAGTCTCAAAGCGGCCGGTTGAATCTGGCCGGTTCTTTTTTTAATTTCTCCAGCCGTCCAATTATAAACATCGGCTTGATTAAGCAGAGTAAATTCCTGAGCATATTTTTCTTTTTGTAACCGGGAAAATAAATTATCACCGCGCTTGGCGGAAAGCTTTGATTTGGATTTTTTGGCTTTGTTGCCATCCAGGCCGCTTTCCCAAAAAATTAAAATTGTATCATCAAGCTTTTTTTGATCCAAGGTTTCTAAAATTTCTTTTTGGACTTTTTGACCTTTGTTTTTGGACAGTAAATCTTCAATTATTACCATGCGTTTTTTGGCCAAAAAAGGTGAAGTATTAACGGCATTTTCAAAGTCAGCCACGTCCAGCTTGCTGCCGTCCAAAGTTTGAATATTCAAAGCCGATTTATCAATTTCCCGGATAAATTTGTCTTTGAGGTCTTTTAATTTTTGGCGGGAGCGGAAAGCGTCCGGTCCGTAAAGAAAGATAATCATAGCTTAGTTATTTTACTCATCAAAGTAATTCATTTTGTTGGGCCAGGGACTAGCGGCCAATGGTTGGGTTGGGCCATACAAATCACCATATAATTGTTCGGTTGTAAAAGGCATAAAAGGATGTAAAATTAACAGATATTTTTTGAAAACATATTTTAATATTGATAAAGAGATTATGGTATTTTCTTTTGGCTGCTTAATTTTTGCGTATCCTTCAAGATTTGATAGGAAGTCGCAAAGTTTTGTCTGTGCCCGCGCGAATAAAAATTTTTCTATATATAAACCGAGTTGGATTGGAAGATTATCAATTATCAGTAACAAATTTTTATCTTCTTGGGATAAATCTTTGAGTTTGAAGGAGCCAGTCAATAATTGGTTACCCACTTCGACCATCTGGCCAATCTTCCATAATCGGGCTGCGAAATTTTGGTAGACAATAAACTGGTCTTCTAACAGTAAGAAGTCTTCCTTTTGTGTTGTGTGTGATATCAATGCCATTCGCGTGGCATCGGCGCCGAATTTTTCTAAATAATATTCAAGCGAAACAGCGTTGCCGATGCTTTTAGACATTTTTTGTCCGTCTTGGCCCTTTATCAGGGAGTGAAGGTAGACGGTTTTGAATGGTAGCCTGTCATTTAAGTATTGGCTTAAGAGTATTTTCCTTGAAATAGATAAACGCAGTAAATCATGTCCAATTACAATTGAATTGCTGGGGTAAAAATATGAAAAATCATCAGAATTAATATGATTAAAAACGATTGTGCCCCATTGTCCGGAAGAAAACCAGGTATCAAAGGTGTCAGTTTCAGGCAAATAATTTTTCCCCGCCTCCTTGTCTAGTGTCCAGGCGGCATCTTCGGATGTATAAATACGCTCAAGTCCTTGTGACACTTCTTTTAGTGGTACTCCTTGATCTAAAAAAGACTGCAGGTTGCCACATTTTTTCTCTCTTTTTTCATTGACAAACCAAACAATAAATTTTGACGGATCAGAAATATCATACCAAATTGGAATTTTAATCCCCCATACGTTTTGGCGGGCAATTGGCCAATCAGTCATTTTTTCTAACCAAGCCATAAGGCCTTTTTCGCGCCATTTGGGAAAAATAACCAAATTTTCTTTTTTGATCGCCTCCAAGGCATTTTTTCTTAGCGGAATTTTTTTATCATCCAGCTTTAAAAACCAGGTTTGCATAATCACGTTTTCAACCGCATGGCCTCTTTTGCAAAGAAAAGTAGATTCAAGATAGGCATCATCAGTTTTTTCGATGAATCCATGTTCTTTTAAAAATAAGATTTCTTTGGCTCGCGCTTCGACCGGCTTTAGTCCGGGGTATCTTTCAAGCATATTACCTTGCCAATCTAAAAGATTTCGAGCCGGGATGGAATTACGCAAAGTGTATTCGTAGTCATATTTTTTGTAGGAAGGAAAAAACGGGGTCAAAAACGGTTCTGGATTTTGGGGATCAAATTTTCTTTTGCTGGCTATAATTTCAACCGGATTACCCGTGATAGGGTTTAACAGAGTTTTTCCGATATTATTGGCATATTGTTTATTGGTGGGATGAATTAAGACATGAGTAACGGTAAAAAGAAATTCCGGCCTGGTTGTGGCCAAAGGTAAATACTCATCACTATTTTGAAATTTAAACTTAATAAAATAAAGAGGAGTTTTCTCTTTTTTTTCTTTGAGTTCAAGATCGGCTAAAATGGTGGCACATTCTGGACAGTAACTGGCCATATAGGGTCGACGGTAAATCAGGCCATCAGCAACCATCTTTTTAAATGTTTCATTGGTTGCCTTTATTGATTCATCGTCCATAGTATAACGGAACCGCGACCAGTCAACACTTGCGCCCAGGGCCTTTATTTGATTTTTTATTATATTATTATTGCCTTCAACGAAATATTTGATTGCTTCAAAAAGTTCTTGGCTAGTGTAGCTGTAGCGATCCTTGCCAACTTTCTCTAGACCTCTCTCGAAATTGACTTGCGTCTCGTAACCGCCATGATCAGTGCTTGGAATCCACAGGGTTGGCTCGCCTTTAGCTCGGTGGTATCTGGTTAAAATATCCTGAATCGCAATCATCAGGGCATTTCCAATATGCATCTCGCCACTGGCATTGGGTGGGACTAAAAAAATTGAGAATGGTTTTTTTGTCCGATCAATTTTAGGTATAAAATAATTACCTCTCTCCCATAAGAGGTTTATTTGAGGGTCTATTTTTTTATGATTATAAAATTCTTGCATGTGATTAATTAAGCCGATTTAATTATACCATATATTAAAAAGGTCTTTTAGATATGAAACGACCCTGCAAAAGCATTAACTGCAGTGCAGGGTCGGATCAAAGAGCATTACTTCAACCTTATTCTTTCCTCCAAAAGATTAAGGTTTGTCCTGTAAGGGACTGTGCGTTTCGTGGGGTGAAGGGGGTTAGACGGGCATGGGTTCCAAGTCGCCCATGCTGACGCCTATCGCTTCGGCGGCGTAAAAGCCGTTGGGCTGGCTGCAGGGCTGCGTCGAACCGATGGTGACGATTTCGCCCTTCTTCAGGAACCGCCGCCCGGTGCCGAGGTCTGTCCGCGGCGGGATCTGAGTCCAGTGGATTGAGTACTTGACGCCTTCGGGGGGGACCAAGCTCCCAAAGCCTTTGCCCTCATCAAAGTACGCGACCCAAGCCTGGTTGTCACCCAGTTTGACGCCTTCGGGCAGTTCCACGCCGAAGTTCATCGCGGGAAGTTCTTCCGGCGCCTCGGGCAGCTTGGACATTCCGTCCGGGCCGAATTGTTCGGTCAGAAACGTGATCATCTGCGGCCACTCCCGCCAGCCGACGGGGACGAGCGTGCCTTCCGTATCGCGGTAGCACGGGATCTCGTACATCCGCTGTGCCACGACCCAGAAGTTGTCCTCTTGGGCGATCACGCCGATCACCCATTGTTCGACGACTCCCTTCGGCCGGAATTTGATGATGCGGATCTGGTTGGCCGGCGCCTTGGTGAAGCGCTTGGTCAGACTGCGCTCAATGGGCACCGTCAGGCGATAGCGGAAGCGCTGATCCGGGCCGGTGGTTTCGTGCTTTTTGGCGACGACGTTCTTGGAACCGTCGACCACGATCGCGACGAACCGGTAATACGGTTTGACCACCAGTTCCAGCGACAGGTGCTTGGGTTTATCTTCGTCGTTCCACGAGATTTTGCCGTCCGGGGCGACTTCGACTGTTTGTTCGCCGATCTTCAGGCTCATTTCGAGCCCTTCCGGCAGTAACTGGATCCCGTTCCCTGCTGTGTTGGCAACTGCACTTGTCATCATCGTTCTCCATTGCGTCACCTGGCGTTGCCAGTGCGACATAGCTTGCCTTTCAACACTTCTCTTCCCTCAGACACACATCCTTGGGAAGTTCTCTCAAAACCTATGACTACTACATTTTTGCTTAAAACTTTTTGATTTTAGCCAAAAATGTAGTAGTCACTTTAGTAGGGTTAGATTGAAAAGAGCAATATATTATGATAGCATATTTGTCTTATTTTGTCAATAGTAATTTGGTGAGTCTTAATTAATAAATCGGATTTAATTAAAAAAATAGCTAAAATTAGCTATTTTTTGTAAGAGTCTAAATTTTAGTTAAATCTCTTTTAATTGCCCCCAATTGTCCCCGGCTTCAATACTGGTGTCAACCGGCGCGCGAAGTTTATAAACGGATTCCATTTTTTCTTTGACCAGCTCGGCAACGGTTTTTAAATCTTTTTGGGGCACTTCAAAAACCAATTCATCATGAACCTGCAAAATCATTTTGGCTTGGATTGAAATTTTTGGCAGTTCTTTGTGAATTTCAATCATAGCCAGTTTAAGCAAGTCAGCGGCGGTACCTTGAATCGGATGATTAATGGCCATGCGTTCGGCGCCAGCTTTAATCGGCGCGATGGTTGAATTGATTTCTGGCAAATAGCGGCGGCGGCCAAAAAAAGTTTCCACGTAGCCCATTTGGTGAGCAAGCTTTTTGGTTTCTTCCAAATAATTATAAATATCCTGATGAATTTCAAAATAGCGATCAATAAAATCCATGGCTTTGGCGCGCGAAATGCCGGTGCCGGCCGCTAGTCCCCAGGCGCCCTGGCCGTAAATAATACCGAAGTTGACTGCTTTGGCCGCATACCGCATTTCTTTGGTGACTTTGTCCAAAGGCACATCATTAATTTCCGAAGCGGTGCGGGTGTGAATGTCTTCGTCTTTTTTGAAAGACTCAATCATTTTTTTATCGTTAGCCAGTGATGCAATAATTCTTAATTCAATTTGGGAGTAGTCAGCCGAAAGAATTTTAAAGCCCTTGGGCGCGATAAAAGCCTGGCGGATTTTTTGACCCAGTTCGGTGCGAACCGGAATATTTTGTAAATTAGGTTCAGACGACGAAAGTCTGCCGGTGGCCGTTACGGTTTGATTAAAACTGGTGTGGATTCGGCCGGTTTTATCGACCAGCTTTGGCAAAGCATCCAAATAAGTTGATTTTAATTTGCTCAGTTCGCGAAACTCAATAATATAGTCAATGATTTTGTGCTGGCCTTTGAGTTTTTCCAGTTCGTCAGCGGCTGTGGAAATTCCGGTTTTGGTGCGGCCCAAGCCTTGAGTGGAAATTTTTAATTTTTCAAATAAAATTCCTTTGAGTTGCAAAGGTGAGGCGATATTAAATTTGGTGCCGGCTAACTCATGAATTTTTTCCTCGATAGTTTTTAAACGCTTGCCAACAGTTTTGCCCATGGCGTTTAAAAATTTGGTATCGATCAAAACGCCGTTTTTTTCAATTTGGGCTAAAACCGGAATTAGAGGCACTTCAATTTTGGTCAAAAGGCCCAAGTTATTTTTTTCAGCCAGTTGCTCGGTTAAAGGTTTGACCAATCGCCAGGTAAAATCGGCATCTTCGCAGGAATAATCAGAAACTTTCTCTAAAGGCACATCTTTTAAAGTGATTTGATTTTTGCCTTTACCAATCAAATCAGTGATTGGCTGCATTTGATAACCAAGCTCATTAAAAGCCAGGCCGTCCAAATTGTGCTGGCGCGAGCCCGGGTTAATTAAATAAGAAGCAATCATTGAATCAAAAGTAACGCCGTTTAATTTCAGGCCGGCCGTGTCCAAAGTTTCCAAATCAAATTTAATGTTGTGGCCGATTTTTTCAATTTTGGCATCAGCTAAAATCGGTTTAATGATTTCCAGCCATTCGGCTTTAGCCGGCAAATAAAAAGCTTGGCTTTGGTGCCAGCAAAAACTAATGCCCAAAAGCTCATCGGTAAAAGGGTTTAGGCCGGAAGTTTCAGTATCAAGGGCAAATATTTTTCGGTTTTTTAACTGATCAAAAAAGTTTTTAAAATCAGCCTCGGTTTTAATCAATTTATAATCAGCACCTTTTTGTTTAGCTAAAACACCGGTTTCACTCGTTACCTTGCCGCTAAAATCAAAACCGGTTTGGCCAGAAGCTGAAACCTTTTGAATTTCTTTTGGCAGCTTGTTGATTAAAGATTTAAATTCCAATTCTTGAAATAAAGGAATCACCACACCTGCATCATAGCCGGTGATTTTAACGTCTGCCAATTTAAAATCAATCGGTACATTATCAACCAATCGACTGAGCTTTTTGGAAAAAAAGGCAGCTTCTTTGTGTTCGGTTAATATTTTGCGATAGCGGTCGGAAAGTTTTTTTGAATCCAATCTTTGGTAAAGATTTTCCAAACTTTTAAATTCTTTAATTAAAGTAATGGCGCCCTTTTCGCCAATGCCTTTAACACCGGGAATATTGTCGGATGGATCGCCACGCAAAGCTTTGTAGTCAACCATTTGCTCGGGAACTAATCCGTCAAATCTTTCTTTAACTTGAGCAATGTCATAAGTTACCGAATCAGAAATGCCTTTATGCATAGTGTAAACTACGGTGTTGTCATCAACTAATTGCAAAGTATCCATATCGCCAGTGACAATTACCGTTTGTAAATTTTGAACCTGGGAATCTCTGACCAAAGTGGCAATCACGTCATCAGCTTCAAAGCCTTCTTTTTCAAAAATTTTAAGATTGAAAGCGGAAACGATTTCTTTGATCCGGGGAAACTGAGCGTAAAGCTCGTCGGCTTGTTTGACCCGTTGGGCTTTGTATTCTTTGTATTGCTCGTGGCGAAAAGTGGGAGCGGCCAAATCAAAAGTCACGGCTAAATAATTAGGCTTTAAATCTTTTAAAACTTTAAGCAAAATCATGGTAAAGCCGTAAGCGGCATTAACAATTTCACCGTTTTTGGTGCGCAAAGTCGGTGGCAAGGCGTGCCAAGCGCGGTGGATCAAGGCATTACCATCAATTACGACAAATTTTGGTTTTTGGTTAGACATATTATGTTAACTCATCCTGAGAATTATCGTTTAGGGGCGACTGATTTTTGAGATTCTTCGCCCCGACAAAGTCGGGTCTCAGAATGACAAATAGAAATGATTATTGTCATTATATCATTTTTTTGTCAAAAAATCCTAAAAAAAGACTCCGAAACTTTTACAGTTTGGAGTCGGTGGTTATTTCCTCCGTCAGAAGCTGAGTTTGGCCCAAAGGTCGCAGTTGGTCAATTGGGCATTGATGTCGACACCGTAAAACTCCTGAATCGGTGCCAAGATTTCCGGCGTATGCTTCCAGACTTGCTGTAAGCCAACACGAACCTGCTCGACTGCGTCGCTGCTCATCAGGCCAAGCGGCTCGCGCAGATTGGCATTGATCATGCCAATCCCTGCCATCGCGGTTTGAATGCCGCAGGGGTTGCGGAATTTGTCGTCGACTTGGTAGAGCTGGCCTTTGAACTCGCGCTGGGTTTTGTCGGTGATCGTTACCAGCTTAAACAGCGGTGCAAGTTTGACAGCGATTGCATTGCCCTCGTCGACTTTGCCTTCAAGGAAGGCCTGGACCATTTGGGCAACTGCTGCCGGTGCCAGATTGCTGACAACCGAAATCACGCCGTCAGCCAGAATTCCCGGATCTGAAAACATTTTGGCAGTCAGGTCATCATCGCCTGACAAAATCGAAACGGGCTGGTCAAGTTGGGCAAAGAGCTGCCGGGTTTGACGCATGTTTTCCAGGTCGCCGGTGGCTTCCTTAACAGCAGTGACGTTTGGAAACTGATCGGCCAAAATCGCCAGATCAACCGGCCAGGTTTTGCAGCCGGTTCGGCCGGGAATGATATACGGCCAATAGGCGCAGTCGGGGTTTTCTCTGGCAATGAGTTCAGCCAACCGCCCGTGATACAATTGCCGGTTGTGATACGACGCCGGGCCGTTGTAGTACGGATCGACTGCCAAAATGGCAAACGCGCCGGCTTTGCAGGCAGCCAATGAAAGTTCCATGGCTTCAGCCAAGTTATTGCTGCCGCCGCCGCAGATTACCGGAATTTTGCCAGCTACAAGCTCAATCGTGAGTTCGTTGATTGTTTTGTGGTGTTCCAGGGCAAACGTCGGTGAACCAAACGTGGTTCCCATGGACACCACCGCACCAATACCCTCTCGGATTTGAAATTCCAGGAGCTTTTCGTAGGCTGGCGCATCAAAGGTGCCGTCTGGTGTTAACGGTCCAACCAATGCTGTTGCTGCTGCCCGAAACTGTTTCATCGCTTCATCCTCCAAACCGTGTTATGTTGCCACGAAGTTAAATAGCGTAAACCGTAGTTTTACCTTAATTAAAGTGTTGTTGTTTGTTAAATAAATTAAGCGCTAGGCTCTAGGCGCTAGAAATTAGGTTTTTACCCATACGTTCTTTGCTCAAATTCAGCTAAAATGATAAAATAATATCATTATGTTTTTACAGCGAATTGAGATTCACGGATTTAAATCCTTTGCCCAAAAAACCACTTTAGAATTTCCACGGCCCGGCCAGGGCTGTCCTTTAGTTACAAATAATGATCAAGCCACTGGTTTGCGGCTCCAACCCGGTACTTGCGGCGTGGCTTGCATTGTCGGACCAAACGGCTCGGGCAAATCAAATATTGTTGATGCCGTGCGCTGGGTTTTGGGTGAGCAAAGTCTAAAAAGCCTTCGGGGCAAAAAATCCGAAGATGTGATTTTTACCGGTTCGGATAAAAAAGCCCGATTAGGCATGGCCGAAGTTGCTTTGCATATTAATAATGAAGATGGCATGATGGCCGTTGACTATAAAGAAGTCATAATTTCAAGAAAAATTTATCGCAACGGTGAGAGCGAATATTTAATTAATAAAAGTAAAGTTCGGCTGCAGGATGTTTTGATGCTTTTGGCCAAAGCCAATTTTGGCCAGAAAAGTTACAGCATTGTTTCTCAGGGTTCAATTGACCAAGTGATTATGGCTACCCCGGCTGATCGTAAAGAATATTTTGATGAAGCGGTTGGGGTTAAACAATTTCAAATCAAACGTGATCAATCAATTAATAAATTGGAAAGCGCTTGGAATAATTTGCGCCAAGTCGATGCGCTTTTGACCGAAATTAAACCAAGATTGAATTCTTTGACGCGCCAGGTCAAACGGCTTGAGCGTCGGGAAAAAATTGAAATTCAGCTTAAAGAAATTCAACAGCAATATTTTGGTTTTTTGTGGCATGATTTAAATGATAAAATCAAAGAGGTTAAACCGAGACTGACCGAAACCGAAAAAGAGCTTAGTGAAAAAAGCCGCCAACTGCGGGCGTTGCAAGACCAGCTTCAGGCTTTGGAAAAAGAAGATTCACGTTCTAAAGTTTTTAATGAACTCCAGCAAAAATATCAAAAAGTTTTAGATCAAAAAAATAAATTGCGAGAAGAACAACTGATTTTGCAAAATAAAATTGAAATTGCCAAGCAGCGTTTAACCGAAAAACCGGTGCCTTTGGCACTTTCAGAAATTTTGTCCCGACTTAAAGAAATCAGTGATTTGCGCGAACGTTTGATTGATAATTTAGAGCCAAAAGATCAGGCCAAATTCGCCCAAGCCAAAGAAGATTTGCGCGAGCTGGGCAGTTTGATTAAAGATTTAATTGAGCAGTTGCAAAATCCAAAAGTCAAAGAAAAAGTTAAAGCTGAAATTGATCCTAGCTGGTTGCAAGATTTGAAAGCGGTGGAAAAAGATTTAATTGAAATTGAAAGTCAACTGGATTTGGCGCGCCAGGCAATCACCCATTTTAACCAGTCCGAAGAACAAAAGAAAGGTAAATTTTTTGATTTACAGCGTCAAATTACTACCAAACAAAACGAATATAATAGTCTTTCTGGCCAAGCGTCATTTGCGGGTGGAAATGGCCAAATTTGAAACTCATCAGCAGGATTTGCGCCAGGAAATCAAACAGGAAATGGAAAGCCTCA
>JBAYJS010000010.1:0-30736 GCA_041664985.1 Candidatus Buchananbacteria bacterium
CGCGGCTGCACACCCATATCGGTTCGGGTAGCGACCCGGAAGTTTGGGTCAGAGTCGCCAGCATGAGCCTGGAAATTGCCCACCAACTGCCGGACGTAACCGTCCTCAATTTGGGTGGCGGGATGAAAGTCGGACGGATGCCGGACGAAAAGTCAATTGACCTACAAGCCTGCGGCAACGCCATCAGACAAGCTGTCTGGCAGTTTTCCCAAAACACCAACCGTAAGCTTCACCTGGAAATCGAACCGGGCACTTACGTTGTTGCTCCTGCCGGCAGTCTGATTGCCAGAGTCGTTGACGTGGTGACTACCAAACCGGATCCAAACGGTTTTGTCTTTGCCAAAGTCGATACCGGCATGACCGAAGTTGCCCGACCAACTTTGTACGGCGCCCAACATCCGATGACGTTGGTGCCCAAAGATCCCGATCCGAATCGCGAAGTGATTCCCTTTGTGGTTTCCGGCCATTGCTGCGAAAGCGGCGACATTTTGACACCGGCGCCAGGCGACCCCAATACGGTTGCGACGCGACAGATGATTGAACCGGAAATTGGTGACTATCTGGTCGTCGGTTACACCGGCGCCTACTGCGAAGGGATGAACTGTTCCGGGTATAACTCGTTTCCGGCAGCAGCCAGTGTGCTGATTTGCCAAAACGGTTCTTACCGACTGATCCGGCAAGGTCAAATGCTGGAACAGATGATGCAAAACGAAATAGGGTTGGAATAAACGGCAAACCCATAATGGGTTTTGCTAACAAGAGGAAGGAAACTGAAGATGCGAAAAGGTGATATAGCAAATGTAGCAATTGTGGGGTTTGGCAATGTCGGCCAAGCAGTTGCCGCCGCCCTGACCAATAATCCTGAGTTGTACCCTGACCTGCGGTTGTACGCTATTTTTACCCGCCGGCCTGACGCCGTCCAGGAACAATTGGTCTGGCCGATGCGACAGATGGTCTACGAAAACCATGAGATCTACAGTCTGCCAAAAAAACCCGACGTTGCCATTTTGTGCGACGGGGCGACGGGTTTGCTGGACGAAGGCATGGGCGCAGAATGGGCTACGATCTGCAATACCGTCTGTTCCTATGACGACCACGGCCGAGTGCCCGAGTACTTTGCGGCAATGAACCGAGTCGCCAAAAAAGCCGGCCACGTGGCGGCAATCTGCACCGGCTGGCACCCCGGCACCCTCTCGGTGCAAGGGCTTTACGCCAACACTTTCCTGGGTGTGACGCCGCACCATCTCTATGGCCTGACCCCAAAAGGCGGGCTGAGCATGGGCCACACCCAACACGTCAAGGATGTACCGGGAGTTGCCGACGGCGTCCAGTACACCCACACCCGACCCGAAGCCATTGAGCGCATCAAAACCGGGGATAACCCGACGCTCACATCAGGCGACAAGATCTGGCGCGAAGTCTTTATCGTGCTGAAGCCGGGAGCTGAAGAAGAGCAAGTCAAATCCGCCATCACCACGATGGAAGGATATTTCGCTCCCTACCAAACCCAGGTTACGATTGTCGACCAGGAAACCCTGGACGCAATCCGCAGCGAACGCGGTATGGCTCACGATGGCATGACCATTGCGGTTGCCGAAACTTCACCCGGCCGTCTGGCCACGCTGATCTATCAATGCGAATATGCCAGAAATCCCGAAGGTACGGCCCGCATCATGTTGCCCTGCGCCCGCGCCGCGTGCCGTCTGAACAGTCAGATCAAGCCCGGCATCATCGGTGTCGCCGCCAGCCTGATGGCTCCCTGGCACCGCCTGAGCCAAGGCTACATTTCCGGCGCGTTCACGATGCTGGACCTTGCACCCGCGCTGCTCAGCGCGCACCCGCAGGAAAAACTCCTGGCGGAATTCGTCTGAACCCAAGATCCGCAAGGATAAAGAGGAGGAAATAATACAACCACCTGCACTGAAACAATTTAGTGCAGGTTTTTTTATAACAAAAAACTAGCGTTTAAACGCTAGTCTATTGCTGGAGCGGGTGACCCAGCCTAAAGTCTGCGAAAAGTATAAAATAAATTATTCAGGCAGTTGACGCGAATACGCTTTCGGCTCACTTAATAATATAATCAAATTTTTCAATTGGCTTTAGGCGGGGCAGGCCGGATTTTTACCCAGCAGCAATAAAAAATTCACCTCTCAAAGCGGGTGACCGGATTCGAACCGGCGATCTTCTCCTTGGCAAGGAGACATTCTACCACTGAACTACACCCGCTTTGAAAGGTGAAATAAATTTTTTATTGTTGCGGGGCGAACCGGCGATCTTTGTCTTGGCAAGGAGACATTCTACCACTGAACCTGCCTGCCGGCAGGCAGGCTACACCCGCCTACGTTTTACTTCGCCTGCCTACCGGCAGGCAGGGCGGACAGGCCCGCAAAAGTTACAAAGGTTATTATAACAAAAACTAAAAAAATTGCAAGACTATTTCTCTAAGCGCTGCCAAAGATTATTAAACATCGCCTTTTGAACTTTAGCCATTTCCTCACTTTCAATCACCAGCACCACTAAATCCTTTTTAAAAGAGAACATGGCAACTTTTCTTTCCCAAATAAAAATCATGCCATGAAATTCATAATCAGGTGAAATTAATTTAACATCTCTTAGCTCTGACAAACCTAAACGCTGTCTTTCTCTGGCCTTTGGTGAATCCCTTAAAATAACCCTGACCGGAATTTTTCTTTTCATTCTTTCCTGAATAAATTTTGGCCAATAATCCCCTACAATTTCAAACATATCATCGGCCGAATTAAAAGCCAAAAGTTCTTTGCATTCCCTGGCTATTTCTTTAAAAACCAATTTCATACCTTCCAGTCCCTGATAATAGCGCACACTTGGTCGGGTTTTGGATTGACCATACATCATCTCAAATTCTGGTAAGGCCTGCTCCAACAGATTAACCCTCTCTTTAGCTAAACTAATTACTTCTTTGGGGTCAGCCGCACTAAAATATTTTGTTTTCTTTTTTAAAAA
The DNA here is from genome assembly GCA_041664985.1 of Candidatus Buchananbacteria bacterium. Lineage (GTDB taxonomy): Bacteria > Patescibacteriota > Patescibacteriia > Buchananbacterales > UBA6539 > JBAYJS01. The sequence goes on from JBAYJS010000010.1 coordinate 2,983, forward strand.
TGCCGAGACTAAATTCTGTTGTTTTAAAAATTCTAAAATTTCATAACAAGTTGAGCGGGGTAAGCTAGCTTTTTGGCTAATTTTTTGCACCGGAGCCGAACCTAACTCTAAACAAGCCAGATAAATTTTGGCTTGTTTTTCGGTTAAACCGTAATTTTTCAAAGTTTTTTCTAAATCCATATCATTTATTAAATCCTAAATTCTAATATCTAAATACAAAACAAATCACAAATTCTAAACTCCAATCAGCCAAACGTTTAAAATTTGTGATTTGTGACATTACAATTTGTTTCAGATTTAGGATTTATTATCTTGAATTTTATAAATTCTGTCGGCCAAACCGACAACTTTTTTATAGCATAATCTTAGCTTATTTTAGCAATTTTGTCAAGATATAATAAAAAATTAGCCGTAATTATAGACATTATAATAAAAAAATGGCATGATTTGAAGTTGAGCATAATCAACCCCCTTTAGCCGCAAGGTAAATGCGGATTTCGATCTTTAACAACAGGAGAAACGACAATGAACCAATCTATAGTCATCCGCGTTAAACGAGGCCCGGTAACAGAGCTACCGAGACACTTTGGCAAAATGGAAAACAACGAGAACGAGTTTGTCCGCCCTGAGTTGCACTATGCGGGGCCGGTCGAATACGACCTTGCCAAACTGCAAAGGATCAACATTGCCGATATGGCACAACAATACGACGTTAAACCGGAAAGTTTGTGGGTAGTAACTCAGTCTCAAGGGCCAATCCCCGATGATTTCTGTCCTTACAAAACATTCAAGTTCCTACTGGCACATAATCTGCTGAAAGATTGCCTGGACTTAAATGACGCAAAAGCAATCGAGGAGATGGTCGATCCAGTAAGCTTTGACAAACTCTTTTTGGATGACAAATTCATGCTCTGGAAATCAGCACACTGGTTTTCAGTAAACGGGCTACGCCATTTACAGATTCCATATTTCTACCCTAACAGTTTTGCTGGCGAATGGGGAAAGGGAAATCCGTCAGCCTACCGGGGATTTGGTTATGACTCCGGTGGGAATGTCATGACACCGGATATACTAATGTATCCGCTCTAGCCGGTAGACCCAGCTCTTTTAGAGCTTATCTGAAATAATCTTTATCAGATAAGCTTCTTTTTCCAGCTATTACCCAGTTTGGTGGCTGAAAAAAGGAGAAATTGTTCTTTGGCAACCAAAAAGGAGAAGATTTCGATGTTAATCAGACTACTGAATAAAAAAGAGAAAGCAATGGAGAGAGAAAAAAGACTTCCTGGCGACTCTGAAGCCTCCTTCTCTAAATGGCTTGCTGTTCTTCGGGCAGTTGTGGCTGATAATAATGAGATTATCATTATTATCGGGGAAAGTCCTTTTAACTTACGGAGTTTCATTCTGCCAGGAACGAGCCGATTGGTGAATATCCACACGACCAAAGAATTTGAAAGAATAGAAGTGGATATGAAGAATAGACCTAAAGATTGGCTGTCTGCCCTGAAGAATTGTCTTTGGGACAACAAGGAGGCTTACTTTGGCTTAGATAGTGTTCTTGATGAATTTCTAAAGGTAATCTGCACTAAATCCAAAGCAAAGCCTGAAGAGTAAGGTTACTTAGAAAAAGATTCTGAGACTTAAGCTTAATTGATTAAGTCTCTTTTTTTATCTTTTCAAATTTAAATCATAAAGCGCCACGGCTGCCGCCACCGCCACGTTCATTGACTCTTTTTTACCTAACATTGGAATTTTTACCACTTCGTCAGCCAGCGCCAAAATACTTTTACTTACGCCACTGGTTTCACTGCCAACCACCAGCGCCAAAGGAAACTTGGGCTTAAAGCTTGGCAAAAGCTTTGCGTCTTTAGCTGTTTCCAAAACGATAATTTTAATCCCCTGCTTTTTTAATTTTTTAATCACCAAATGAGTTTGCCATTGTTTTTCCCAAGCCACCCATTCATCTGCGCCCAAAGCGGTTTTGCTAATTTCTTTTCTGGGCGGAAAACCGGTATAGCCACAAAGATATATTTTTTTAACACCAAAAACATCAGCGCAACGAAAAAGCGAACCGACATTAAAAAGGCTTCGGATATTTTGGGCGACTAGATATATTTCTTTTTCTTTGATTGACATATTGGCATTTTTATTTTAATATAGTTAAAGTTTATAGGCAACCAGTAATTTTCTAAACGCTTGCCCAGGTGGTGAAACCTGCCTGCCGGCAGGCAGGCACGCAGGACTTAAAATCCAATCTATGTTTTATGTGTATGCGATAAAAAGCCTAAATAGAAACTATATTTATGTTGGTATCACTGATAATCCAACTAGACGTATTAAACAACACAACTCCCAAAAAAGCAAAACTACTAAACCGTACTCACCTTTTAAAACAATACTAATTGAAAAATATAATTCCAGACCAGAAGCTAGAAAAAGAGAAAAATATTTAAAATCAGGCTGTGGAAAAGAACAGCTAAAAAAATTAAAAACTTAGCTTGCCCAGGTGGTGAAACTGGTATACACGCAGGACTTAAAATCCTGTGGCCGCAAGGCCGTGAGGGTTCGACCCCCTCTCTGGGCACCAAAAAATAATAACCCAAAAGGTTATTTTTTTGTATCTAATAAAATCTAATTTTTTCCAAATAAAGATCAAATCGCTCTTGACATAATGCCAAAAAATTGTTAATTTTTTTTAACAGAAAGAAAAGGCAGTATAAGGCAAAATCGGGAACCTTAACATTTCAACTCAACAACGAACCTGGGAGATTAAGAACGATGAAAGCGGAAGAAGCAACAGCAAGACTGAACGAGGAGCAAATAAGAAGGCTCCTTGAAATTGCCGGCCTGACTACCACGGCCGACGATTTGACCGGGCCTTTGAACAAGGCCCTGGAACTCGCAATTGAATCCGTCGGCGGAACTGCAGGATCGGTCATGATGACAAATCACGACGGTTCTTTGCGATTTGCTGCCGCCATCGGGCTGGATAAAAACACTGTTGCCGAAATCAACAGTAAAGGCATCAAGCCAGGCGAAGGCATCGCGGGCAAAGTGCTGGCGGAAAAACAACCGCTGCTGCTCAATCAAGACAACGGAATCTCCGAAGAGATAAAGGCCCTGATGACCAGAGTCAACATCGCTTCGGCAATTTGCGTACCGCTCATTGGCGGCAGAAAGGTTATCGGCGTTTTGAACATCAACCGGACCGAAGAAGGTCAGCCTTTCAGCAATGCCGATTTGGAAATGCTGGTTGCCGTTGCCGCCGAGCTTTATCCGGTCATCACGCGCCGCCGCAACATGGAGGCAATCTACGAGGCAATTGTGGCCTTGGTTTCCGCCAAGGCGCCGGCCGAGATGATTTTTCCCATGCTGGTTTTGGCGCGCGCGCTGATGCTTAACGAGATTTCTCTTTTCATCATCGAGACGGAAGATGAAGGGGAAAGATACTTGACGGAAGTGATCAGCACGGTCAGCTCGGAATCAAGACACAAGGTCAAAGTAGAGAAAGTCGAAAATCCCTCTGCCTTGCTTTCGGCAGTTGGGGGTAAAAAGACCTTGGTCTACCAGGCCGACCAGATCGCAGCGATTAATCCGGATGATTCCAAAGAAGCTCGGTCCTTTGCCGTGATTCCACTGGTTGACCAGGGACAACACACCGTAGGCGCCATGGTAATCTACGAAGAACCGGGCTGCCAAGTCACCCTGGAAGAAGTGGTCATTGCCAAACTCTTTAGCCGCACCGTCGCTTTGCAGATACTGCATCTGCGCGATATTAAGGAGCAGATTGACGCTCAACAACGGATGATTTTTGTACTGGCCGCTGCTCTTGAGGCGCGTAGCCACTACACTTCCGGCCACAGCAATCGGGTCAGCATCTATGCCGGTGCCGTTGGCAAAAAACTGGGCCTGAGTCCGGAAGAACTTCAACTCCTGATCGAAGGTGCCCTGGTTCATGACATCGGCAAAGTCGGAATTCCCGATTCCGTTTTGGAAAAACCCGATAAGCTAACCGATGATGAATGGACGCTGATGAAACAACACCCGCAATTGGGAGTTGCAATCATCAAGGATGGCGGTACCTTCAGCACCGGCGTTGCCAGATATATTCTGTGCCACCACGAACGGCCCGACGGCAAGGGCTATCCCAATGGCATCAAAGACCTGACAATTCCCGAGCTGATTTTGGGCGCAGTCGACGCGTTTGACGCCATGACTTCGGTGAGAAACTACCGCCAGCAATCGCGCGACGGCATGCCGATCCAGGATGCGGTTTTGGAAATGATCCGGTGCTCGGGCGGCCAGTTCAATATTGACGTCGTCAAAGCCTTTATCGCTGCCCTCAAAGAGGGGGTAACGGTCACAACTGACGGGGCTAACGTCAAAATGGAACTCAGCCAAGAAATCTGCCGTGAGATCGGCCAGACGCTTTTGCACCGGGCAACACCCGATGCCGATTGGCGCAACCGGGAGCAAATCCCGTCTCACCTGGCGACCCAGTTCGCTACGCTCTTTCCGCTCAACTAATCACGGGAGGAATCTAAACCCCCTCGCACAAACCATAAGGAATGTGCGAGTTTTTTTATTTGTTTTTTTGGGTTTAAAAAGGTAAAATTGCTATATGTCAAAACCAAAAATTCTTTGGGAGCCAATAATTTTACTTGGTATTATCGCTGCGGCAGCTGTGGTTCGGCTGATTGCGCTTTTTAATTTTGGCACTTATACGTTTGACGATATTTTCAGCGTTCATTTTGCCAGTTTTGATTTAAACCAAATGTTTTCCCTACTTAAAGACGAAGTTCATCCGTCGGCTTACTATTTACTTTTGCATTTTTGGCTTAAATTTTTTAGTGAAAATGAAATCATTGCCAAACTGCCTTCCCTCTTTTTTAGCCTGGGTGCCATTTTAGTTTTGTACAGTTTGACCAAAAAAATTCTGAATCGCCAAACGGCTTTTGTCGCCGCCATAATTTTTGCGTTTTCTTATTTTCAAATTTTTATCGCTTGCCAGGCAAGAATGTATCCGATGCTGGAATTTACCGGTCTGCTTTCTTTACTTTTATTTTGGCAAATCTTTATCGAAAAGAAAAAAGGCCTTTGGCTTTTGTATCTTTTAATCAATTTGGTGACGGTTTTAACCCATTTGGGCGGACTTTTTGCTTTGGCCACCCAATGGCTTTGGCTTTTAATTTTGCTTTGGCAAAAACAAATCGATAAAAAGGAAACAAAAAAATTTCTTTTTGCCCAATTGGCAGTCATTGGCCTTTGGCTAATTTGGTTTGTTCCCCTATTTTTACCAAAACTTTCCACGATCATAAATAAAGGTTGGTATTTCAGTAAAAATCGCCGGCGCAATTTTGCTATTGGCGTTTATGATTTTTTCTTTTTGCTTTTGAAAAATTACTGGTTACGGTTTTATAGCGCCGTGATTATTTTAGCCAGCCCGTTTTTGGTTTTGCTTTGGCCGGACAAAAAAGTCAATTGGCAAACGCCAAATAAAATTAATCCCGGCTGGTTTTTGTTTGCCTGGCTTTTGCCTGGCTTGATAGTTTCAATCATTATTCAAATTAATTACATTCGAATTTTTGCCATTTCTTATTTGGCACTTTATTTGCTGGTAGCTTACTTTTTCTATTTGCTTTGGCAACAAAATAAAAAAACTTTCTGGCTGATTACTGTTTGCTGGTTTTTAATCACGGGATTTGTTTTAAGCCAAAATTTATTTTTAAATTTCTGCCGTTGGGATTTGGCCAATCAATGGCTTTTACAAAACGAAAAGCCGGGCGACAAAATTATCATATATGGCTATATTTATGAATTACCCTTTAAACGCTACTATACCGGCCAAACGCCTTACGTTGGTTTGTATCCCTTGCAAGATTCTGAAACTTTGGAGCAAAGAATTGTCAAAAGAAATTGGCAAAATTTATTAGACAGCCAAAGCGTGGAAAAACTCCAAACTTTAACTTTTGACGCCAACCGAATAATTGTAGTTTACGAAGTAAATCCCCCAGATCAATATTTATTCGGCCCGGCCCACGAGTGGTTTACCAAAAACAATTGGCAGATTAAAGATAGCTACAAACCAGACGCTTATTGCGGCCCGCAAATTTATATTTATCAAAAATAGCAAAGTTGTTTTTTTACAGTCAAAAAGGTAAGATAGTAATGATATATGACTAAACCAAAAGACGAAAAAGATCGAGTGATTGATCCAAAAGAGCTAAAAAACGAAGCCAGTTTTGATTTGACTTTACGGCCAAAAAAACTGGATGAATTTGTTGGCCAAAAAAAGATCAAAGATAATTTAAAAATTTTCATGCAAGCGGCCAAAGGCCGCAAAGAACCGATTGAGCACGTTTTACTTTATGGCCCCCCGGGCTTAGGCAAAACGACTTTGGCTCATATTATTGGCAATGAGATGGGCGTCAACGTCAGAGTTACTTCCGGACCGGCTTTGGAACGCAGCGGCGATTTGGCTGCCATTTTAACCAATTTGGAAGATGGCGATATTTTATTTATTGATGAAATTCACCGCTTAAATAAAGTAATTGAAGAAATTTTATATCCAGCTATGGAAGATTACGCTTTGGATATTGTTATTGGCAAAGGCCCATCGGCAAGGACTTTGAGACTGGATTTGCCTCACTTCACTATTGTTGGCGCCACCACCAAAGTCAGCCTACTGTCTTCACCGTTGCGCGACCGGTTTGGCAATATCTATCATTTGAATTTTTATGAAAATGATGAAATTCAACAAATCATTAATCGGGCGGCTAAAATTTTAAATATTGAAATTGAATCTTTGGCTTCCCAAAAAATTGCCAACCGCGCCAGAAAAACTCCCCGGGTGGCCAACCGCTTACTTAAACGCGTTCGCGATTTTGCCCAGGTCAGAGCTGAAGGAAAAATTGATGAGCCAATTACTGATGAGGCTTTAGCGATGCTGGATATTGATGAATTCGGACTTGATGATATTGATCGAAAAATTTTAGAAGTTATTATCACCAAATTTGGCGGCGGACCGGTTGGTTTAAATACTATTGCCGCTGCCACCGGTGAAGAAATGGCAACCATTGAAGATGTCTATGAACCGTTTTTGCTGCAAATTGGCCTTTTGAAAAGAACTCCTAAGGGCCGGATGGCAACCGATCACGCCTACAAACATTTAAAATTGGAAGACAAAAAATCAAAAACTGAGACTTTATTTTAAACTAGGTTTTGTAAATCACAGTTAAATTGCTATAATTTAAATATGGCTATCCCGATTTCAATTTTTTACTACATTTATCTAATTTTTGTCGCCATTTTTTTAATTTTTACTTTTTTTAACGTTTATCATCTTTTACGTTTTGGTTTTCTAAGTTTGGGTAATATTGCGGTTACCTTTTTTTATATTACCATTACCATTTTAATTCTTTCTGTTTCCTGGGGCTATCTTAATCAGATTGACTGGCAGCAAACTTTTTCCATTATTCCCCAACTGCCTTAATTTTATGATGATAAAATTTTTTATTCCCAATCGATTACACGGCGAAAAAATAATTTTTTTGCTCCGGCGCCATCCAATGATTTTATTGGCCAAATTAATTAATTGGGCGCTTATTTCGGTTTTACCGTTAATTTTTTATTGGCTTTTAAGCGACTCCATCTCAAGAATTTTTCCCGGCACGATTTTTATGCCGTTAGTAATTTTGTTTACCAGTTTATTTTATCTTTACATTTGGCTTTTTGCTTTTGCCAGCTACGTTGATTATTATTTAGACGTTTGGATTGTCACCAACCAAAGAATTATTGATATTGAACAAAAAGGTTTGTTTTCGCGAGTTGTGGCTGAACAAAAAATTGACCGAATTCAAGATGTAACTTCCGAGATTAAAGGATTTTTTTCAACTATGCTTGACTACGGAAATGTCTATGTCCAAACAGCCGGTGAAAAAGAAAGGTTTGTTTTTAAACAAGTACCAGCCCCCTACCAAGTAGCCAAAAAAATCGGCAAAATCATTGAGCAAAACCAAAGAAAGAATCAAGCCAAAAAATAAATTTTTCCCAACGAAAAATATATGGCATAAAACCATATATTTTTGTTTTTGTTTTAAATTGTTGTTCGAAAAGAACTAGTATTTTAACACCAATGATTTGGACCGCTTAAAAGCGGGTAATAATGGTGGAAATTATCGATATAAATTTAAGTACCCCTGACTAACCCGGTTGCTCAGTTCTTGGGTTGGCAAAAAAGCCACCGGCTCATTTGCAGTCACCGTTAGACGCTGGTTAACGCCCAGAAATCCAAAAGTAACGCTCATAATCCAGCCGGAAATCAGGACAATGAAAAAAGCACTGACCAAACTTACCAACAAACGATGTTGGGCAAGATTGTTTTTCAGTACTTGGGGTTGGGTGACTATCCCAAATAAAGATAGCACCTCACGGACTGGTTGAATTTGCTGCATATTTTTTGTTTTATTTTTGTTTTGGCCTACCCCGACAGTTTGCGAGGTTTATAAAAGAGAGCTTTTCCGACTCTCTATAACCATTTTAGCATACTTAAATAAAAAAGTCAATACTAAAAATGGGCCAAATGGCCCATTTTTGTTTTAGGTTCAATTTTTTAATAAAACACTTTAAAATATTCACAAGGAGACTCATCAGTAACATAGTTGCAGTTTTCATCAACTCCCGTGGCACACAGCTCAACTTTACCGGGGTTAATATCCCTATTCCCGTCATTGCAATCATTACCTTGCAATGAATAACCCGATACCGGCGAGCATGATTTCACAGTTACGCCACTATTACCATATCCATCACCGTCCCTATCTTGATAATAAGTCGGACATATGGTTATGGTGTATATTTCCTGCTTTACAGTTTCATTGGTTCCACTATATGTGTCTCGTGCATAAAATTTCAATATCTGGGAACGGTCAATTAATATTGGCTTGGTTGCAACCGTAGTCGGGGTACAGGCTGAACCTATGTTGGCCAAACAATAATAGATGGTTGTCAGATATTTATTTGCAATCAAACTTGCTGATGTGGAAGTAGTGTATGTACCTCCTGCCGGTGACGCTTTTGTCACTAAGGGGTAACTGTAAATATAGTTTTGTCTTTTTACCGTTTCGGTTTCCGTAGCCGTTCTGGCGTAAAAGCAAAGAGTTACCGGCCCTTTGTACAATACGACCGGGCCGGTATAAACGACTACGGGATTACAGCTATTACCCAAAATTGAAGTACCATAATATATAGTCACGCCGCTTTTGTTTGCAGTAAGAGTTACAGTCTGCATCGTACTGTAAGTACCAGTCACCGGAGAAGCAGTGGTTACTAAGGTATTAACCGTATATACTTGTTTTTTCACCGTTTCTTTATTGCCAGCACTGTCTTTTGAATAATAAAACAGTGCTTGAGAAAAATTAATGGTTAACGGTGTAGTATAGGTGATGGAAGGTGTGCATGATCCATTTGAAGTAGTGAGGCAATAGTATATTGTGGCTGGTTCATTTGCTACAAGGCTAACTTTTTGTCCAACCGGATACGTTCCAGCTGTCGGAGATGCGGTAGTTATTGGAGCGGTTGTATCGCCAGATGTTTCTGTATATCTCGCTATAGCCGCCACAAATGATTCATATTTTGGCGACGTTCCTTGATTTTGATATTCTAACAGTCCCCAAGATCCATACTGGGTAGAAGCCCCAACATTGAAATAATGCATGAATAACTTTCCGCCATTATTAAACCAAGCGGCAAATAATTTATCGTAAACATCTTTCATCCTTGCATCCCTGTTGGCATTGCTAAAAACCGCCGCCAGCGAAAGGTTATTGTCGGCTAACCCTTGAGTTGCAAACGATAAGCCTTGCCCACCTTCATAGGCAATTAATTTTATGCCATATTTGTCCGCAACGCCTTTTTGCATTTTTATTGATGCGGTAATAAGCGGCAATTGTTTCTGGTACATATCGGTAAAAACATTCTCCACTGTCCAATTTTTTACTTTAGATATATGATAGTCACTCGCCGGATCAGTATCATTTGGCACGGCTCCAACATAAGGAGCAACCGCTACTGCATCAATGCCATGTTTATAACAAGGCGCTCCGGATGTCCACAACGCACACGCCAACGGTTTGTCAGAAATATCATAGTTGGCATTTTGACTACCCATAACACAAACGACTCGATTTTTATCAGTACCCCAAACATTCTTTACAATATCACAGATTTGAGCGGTTCGCATGCCAAAATAATTTAATCTTCGCTGAAGCCTGTCATTGTTTGTTGGATTTGATATAGGCCATGTATTAAGCCCTTGCTGTTCTACCCACGCACCTTGAGGAAAGCTGTTCCAGACCTCATTGGAGTATTCTATATAAATTTTACGATTTGAATTTAAAGTTGATTTCACGAGTTGAGCAAAATTTGTCAAATAATTATCATTTACCATTGCGGGAATTGTAAACCACGGATCTTTTGAAGTAATATTTGCCAATGATATCATGTATTCCAAAGCAACCCCTTGATCTTTATTTTGAGAATCAAAAGATGTAAGAGTTCGCTGAGACCAACTAGTCAGAGGATTGCCATTAGTTCTGCCAAAATCCATATATCTTAGCGCCGAGGCATCACTCAATTTTTGTAAAAATACCGGATAAAACGGCTGAGTTTGGTATGTACTTTCATAGCCCGGTAAAATTACCCTTAAATCCTTTATATAATTGCTTGAATTTGTAGTCATTATATCAATGTAAAAATCCGAATTATTGCTTACGTTAATCACCTCCCTGCCCAACTTGGAAGCATTTTCATCTTTCACGGCATTGGGGGAATATTTTATCGTGCCAGAGCCATTATACAAAACAATATATTGCCCTGAAGGATAATGACCGATTGCTTCGCCGGTAAATAAGTATTTTCTGGCCCATTGACCCGAAAGTAAAGACTTTACCCACCCATTTGAGTCTAAAGAAAGAGTTCTGCCATCTTCTCTATCCCATTCCTTAACCGATGCCCAGGGAGTTGATCTTTTCATTGCATCCACAAAAATAATTTCGGTGGAATACTCCCGCGATTCGCCAATATTAACTCCAATTAAAGATGTTGTGTTTGCAGGCAATGCCGCCATGCGGACTTGATTTGATGGCGCAGTGCTCAATAACAATAAAATGTCATAGTAAATAATCGCCGTCATAAGCATCAAGCCAACCAATACCTTTTTTACATTTGTTTTGTTTTTTGTTACGGTTTTCATATTTTTTAAAATAAAAAAACAGCTGCTAAAAAAATTCAGCTGAATTAAAATTTAATCGGTTTTACCATGACTCTTTGAGCCATATGATAACCCCTTACCTTTTAAAAAATGAGTATTTTAACCTCCTCACAATTATATTATCATATTTTAGCCAAAAAGTCAATAATAAAGTTAACAAATTCAAAATATAAAACCCCAATTATAATTTAATTGCCATAAAAAAATAAATATCGGATTTTTTTGTTTAACAAAATTTCTTAAATTTCTAGCCTAACGCCTGTGTTCAGAGCATTAAATATGATTTAAGGCCATGTCATCACACTTAGGCGTCATCAAACATATTATTGGCAATAAAAATCTGTGTGTTTTAGCTACAGCAAAATCAAACTTTATAGCCAAACGGTTTAATTAACCCAAGCTTTAATCAGCCATATTTCTGTGCTATTATTGCCATATGAGTACAGTTCAAAAAATCGCCCACAATACGCTAATCCAAGTTATTGGCAAAACCGCAGTTATTGCTCTGGCTTTGGTTGGTTTTGGCTTGATGACCAGATATTTAGGCCAACAAGGCGTTGGTTACTATTCGACCATTTACGCCTTTTTGGCAATTTTTGGTATTTTGGTTGATTTGGGACTCCAAATGACTACCACCCAACTGATTTCCGATCCCAAAGAAAATGAAGGCCAAATTTTGAGCAATGCCTTAACTATCAGATTTGTGGCTTCACTGATTTTTTTGAGCTTAGCACCAATCATTGCTTTATTTTTGCCCTATCCTGGCATTGTAAAAATTGGCATGATTATTGCTATTTTTGGTTTTGTTTCTGCTTCTCTCACTGCCACTTTGACCAGCCTGTTTCAAAAAAATCTGATTATGCTCAAAGCCGTGATTGCTGAAGTGGTAGCAAAAATAATTTATCTACTGCTAACTATTATCGTTATTTATTTTGATTTTGGTTTGTTGGGAATTTTGGTAGCGGCATCACTGGACAGTTTTTTTGTTTTTGCCATCATGTTTTATTTTGCTTCCAAACAAATGAAACTGAAACCAAGTTTTAATTGGCCGGTTTGGCAAAAAATTCTTTTGAAAACTTGGCCGGTGGCTTTAACTATTGCTTTAAATTTGATTTATTTCAAAGGTGATATTTTCATAATGTCTTTGGTCAGAAGTCAGGCTGAAGTTGGACTTTATGGCGCACCGTATAAAGTTTTGGAGGTTTTAATCAATATCACTTATTTATTTTTAGGTTTGATTTTACCGCTTTTGGCCCAAGCGGCAGCGACCAATGATCTTGGGAAATTAAAAAAAATCATCCAATCGGCTTTTGATTTTTTAATCATTGTCACTATCCCAATGATTGTCGGCGGTTACTTTTTGGGCAAACCTTTGATGGTTTTGATGGCCGGACCTGATTTTGCAATTTCTGGTCAAATTATTAAAATTTTACTTTTAGCCACCGGCGCAATTTTTGTCGCCGGGCTTTTTGGCTATGCGGTCGTGGCTTTAAACTGTCAGAAAAAAATGATTAAATTTTACGCTGCCAATGCAATAATTTCCGTGATTGGTTATTTGATTTTTATTCCTTTATACTCCTACTGGGGTGCGGCTTGGATGACAGTCTTTACGGAACTTTTTATTTTAGCCACCGCCGGTTTGGTTTTATATCAGCAGCTCAAATTTTTGCCCAATTTAAAAATTTTTGCTAAAGCTTTAGCGGCTAGTTTAGTTATGGCGCTGGCTCTTTATTTTTTACCCACTTGGCCACTGATACTTTCAATTGCTTGTGGCGCTTTGGTTTATTTTATCAGCTTGTATCTATTCAAAGGTTTTGACAAGCAAATGGTTTTAGAAATTATTCAAATCAAAAAAAATGAAGCCCCTGACAATCAAGCATAAAATTTATGGCCGATTTGTTATTACCGAACCGGTTTTGATTGATTTGATTAAATCCCCGGCTTTACAACGCCTAAAAAAAGTAAATCAACATGGGGCTTGGATTTTTCAGCCAATGTACTCGGAAAAATTTACCCGGTTTGACCATTCCTTGGGTGTCATGCTTTTACTTAAAAAATATGGCGCCAGCCTAGAAGAACAAATTGCCGGTTTGCTCCATGATATTTCCCACACCGCTTTTTCTCATGTTGGCGATCGAGTTTTTGGCCGCGAGCTGACTCAAGATTACCAGGACAGTAAACTGGAGTTAGCCTTTGAACTGCAGGGAATCAATAAGGTTTTAAAAAAACACGGGATTAAACCAAAAACAATCTTGGATTTTTCCAATTTCACCTTGCTGGAAAAATATTTGCCAGACTTGTGCGCTGACCGAATTGACTATACTTTACAAGATCCAGTTACTAATCGTTTAATCAAGTATCAAGCTAAAAAATTAATCAAAAATCTAATTGTTTTTCGGGATGAATTTGTCTTTGTCGATAAAAAATCAGCTCAAAATTTTTCCTACCTGTATTTAAAACTAAACCAAAAAGTCTGGTGTAACCCGATGCAATCAAGTCTTTACTATATTTTGGCTGAAGCAATTAAAATAGGTTTAGATAAAAACATCATCAGCAAAAAAGATTTATTTACAACCGACGAAATTGTCACCAAAAAATTAAAAGCCGCCAAAGATCCAGTCATTAACCAAAAATTAAAACTCCTAAAAACTTTAAAAGTTAAAATTGTTCCCAAAGCCAAAGCTGATTTGTACGTTAGATCAAAATACCGAATTGCCGATCCGCCAATTTTACAAAACGGCAAATTGATCAGACTTTCCCGGCTGGATAAAAATTACCGGCAAAAAATAAAAGAATTTAAAAAATGGGCCAAAGCCGGCTATTACATTAAAATCATAAATTAATTATGTTTTGGTTTGATTTCAACTGGCAAATTCAAACTTTTCTTAATCAATTCTATCTTGAACTGAATTTTTTACTTTTGGTAATTTTAGTTGTTTTGGGTTATTTGAGTTACAAAAAACCAATTTACGCTGCCGCAGGCACCATTATTTTATTACCCACTTATTTGGTTCGCAGTCAAATTTGGTTTATACCAATTACTTTTTTGGAACTATGTATTTTAATTACTTTTTTTGGTTGGCTAATAAAAACCAAACCCTATAAATCAAAACTATCATTAAAAAATTATGGCTGGCCGATTTTATTGGTTTTGTTCGGTGCCAGCGTTGCAGTTTTAATCGCACCGGATAAAATCGCTGCCACGGGGCTTTGGAAAGCTTATTTTATTGAACCGATTTTATTTTTTTTAGTACTAACTGACGTTGCCAAATTGCCGGAAAATAAAAAAATTATTCTTTGGGCTTTGGGCATTGGCAGTTTAATTATTTCGCTTTTAGCCATTTACCAAAAATTTACCGCTTTTGGCATTGCCCAACCAATTTGGATTGGTCAAAGTCGCCGGCGGACAACTTCAATTTTTAGCTCGCCTAATGCCGTTGGTTTATATTTAGGCCCAATAGTTGCAATTTATCTGCCGTGGCTTTTGGGCGAATGGAAAAATTATAAAGCCACAATTTGTAAAATTATTATTTTAGCCGCAGCGGTTTTGGCAATTATCTTTTCAGTTTCGGCCGGCGCTTTAGTTGGCTTAGTCGGCGCTTTAGTTTTTATAATTTTTGTTCTAATTTGGCCTAAAATTAAAAACTGGAAAGATCAGCTAAACAAACCAATTTTACCAGCAATAATTTTAGCTGCCGTTTTAATAATTTTAGTCGGATCAATTTTTGGCAATAAAATTTTAAGCTCAAAAATAAACGGCTTATCCGGCCAAAACCGTTTAGTGCTTTGGCAAATGAGCGAAAAATATTTAATCGCTTCACCGAAAAATTTTGTTTTGGGCGCTGGTATTTTAGGTTTTGCCAAATTCCAAAACGAACAAAGAGATCCGCTCAAAATGGAACCGTTACTTTATCCTCATAATATTTTACTGAATTTTTGGCTCGAAATTGGCTTGGTTGGATTAGCTGGCTTAGTTTGGCTGATAATTTTATTTTTCAAAAATGCTAAAAAAGATTGGCGACAATTTAAATGGCTTAAGCTTGGCTTAATGGCAGCAATGATTACAATTATTATTCACGGCCTGGTTGATGTGCCCTATTTTAAAAATGATTTAGCCGTTTTATTTTGGCTGATAGTTTCTTTAATTTAAATAAAAAAGTAGAGACGCACAATTTTGCATCTCTACTTTTTTATTTGAGTTTTTATTTTCCAATGAGTTTATCGATAAATTCTTTGGCTTTATCTTTACCGCCTAAACCAAACGCGATACCGCCGGCCATTGAAACCATAAAGACTAACCCGGCAAATAAAATTTTGATTAAATCGGAAGCAACTTGCAATTGAATCAAGGCAGCCATTATGGTAAAGACCAATAAAGACCATTTCGCTACCGTGGCTAAAAAATCAGCCGCTGCCAGTTTGGCGGCTAAAGCTGTTTCTTTAACTAAGGTATGAACGAAATTAGCAACGACGATACCAACAATCAAAATGATTATGGCGATAAAGACATTGGGCAGATACAGCACGACCGCGCTTAAAAATTCGGAGATTTGACTTAGTCCCAAAATGTCAGCTGCCGCAATTAAAACGACGGCATACAAAAACCAGGCCACCAATAAACCAAGAGCTTTACTGACTTCTAGTTTGAAGCCAATACCTTCTAAAATCTTTTTTAAGCCCGTGGTTTCTACGGCCCGGTCAATGTATATTTTTTTGACGATTTGACTGACTAAGCGGCCAAAAGTATTGGCCAAAAACAGACCGACGATAAACAGCAAAATGGCTCCCAAAAGATTGGGAATCAAATTGACAAACTTAAGCCAAATTTCAATAAAGGATGTGGAAAAAATTGAGCCTAAATCGTTTAAAACGGTCATATTAAATCTCCTAAATTATTTTTAAACGGCGCCGGTTGCAGTCATAAGTTGACCGATGACGAAAGTAGCTAAGGCGTAAGCAACAAAGATAATTACCAAACCGACAACGCCGGCGCTGATAATTTTTTTGGCTGAGCCAACTTTTTCTTCGCTACCACCGGAAGTCAACCAAACAAATCCGCCGTAAAGGATAATGACGATAGCAATAATGCCTAAGAAGCTAAGTAAAATTCTGATTACCGCCATAATACCTTCGCGGATATCTTTAGTCCCTAAACCAGTGTAGGTGCCATAGTTCAAGCCGGTTTCTAAGGCTAAAACTGGCATTGCGGAAAAAACGAAAATGGACAATAACATTGTTAAAACGAGTAATTTTTTCATATTTTCACCCCCTTCCTTAAATTAAATTTAAGGTAATTAAATTATTAAACTAGCTTTAGACTGCACCAGTGGCTGACATAATTTGAGTGACGACAAAGGTCGCTAAAGCGTAGGAAACAAAGATGATTACCAAACCGACAACGCCGGCGCTGATAATTTTTTTGGCTGAGCCAATTTTTTCTTCGCTACCAGCTGAAGTCAACCAAATAAAGCCGCCATACAAAATAATGACGATAGCAATAATACCCAAGAAGCTCAAAAGTAATCTGATTATTGCCATAATACCTTCCCGGATATCTTTAGTGCCTAAACCGGTCAAAGTACCATAACCCAAACCAACGTCTAAGGCTAAAGCCGGCATAACAGTCAAAGCAAAAATGGCGACTAAAGTTGTAAAAATTGCAATTTTTTTCATTTTTCCACCCCCTTTCAAAGTTTGTTGATTTAATGATTAAATATTGCTAAATCTGTCGTTAGTATAACATAAATCAATCACAACATCAAATCATTTACAAGCGCCTAAAAATGTGCTAGAATGAATATAGCAATTAACGCTATGGCTCCTCTAAATTACCCCCAAAAAACAAAAATAAAAACCATCGGGTTTGGCCGCTCGGCTAGACAGCAATCCTTTTTTAGGCTAAGAATTTTAATCTTAGCTCTTTTAGTTTTTATCCCAAATACGGTTTTTGCCAGAACCTACAATCCTAATAATATTATTACCGATAATGACTTGCGGGACAGTTCGGCTCTGTCTCAAACTGCCATTCAAAAGTTTTTAGAACGCGAAAATAGCGTTTTGGCTCGCTACAGCGCTATTGTACAAAATCAATCCCTGACTGCCGCTCAAATGATTTGGCAAGTTTCCCAAAAACACACTGTTTCGCCAAAATTTATTTTAGCCACCCTGGAAAAAGAACAAGGCTTGATCCATAAAACTCAAGCCACGGAAAAAGCTTTTGACTGGGCCACCGGCTACGGTTGCTACAGTGGTACCTGCAAAGAAAAATACCGAGGGCTTTACAACCAAATTGACGCTGCTGCCGAAACTCAAGATATTTATTGGCAAAAAGCCGGTCAATTTGGTTTTGCCGCTGGCAAAACCAGCACTACTTATGACGGTTTTGTGGTTACCCCGGAAAATCGGGCGACTGCCAATCTTTTTATTTACACGCCTTATGTCGGTTACTCTCCCGAACTTGGCGTCACTGCGCCTTACGGCGGCAACCGCTTATTTTGGACGGTGTGGTATCGATATTTTACCGATCAAAAATTTCTTGACGGTCAAACGATCACTGACGGTCAAAATTATTGGTTGATTCAAAACAATAAAAAAAGGTTATTTTCTTCCAAAAATTTATTTTTAACCGATTACAAAATCAGTGATGCAATTTTTGTCAGCCAAAAAAATCTTAATTCCTATCCTGATGGCGCACCAATAACCGCTTTAAAAAACAGCTTGGTTAAGTCAGCGGTTTCCGGCCAAATCTTTTTGCTGGATGAAAATCAAAAACGACCGCTAATTGACAATGAAGCTTTGGCTTTGTTTTCAGAAGTAAAAATTAGCTTAACCGAGAGTGAAATTCCTTCTGTTTCCAATGAAGAATTGTCTAATTACACTTTAGGCAATACCATTTCTAAAACTTCGCTTTACCCGAAAGGAAAATTATTTCAAGATCCAACCGGTCAAGTCTGGCTGGTTAAAGATGGCATTAAATATCCGGTCGACCAAATCGTTTGGCAAAATAAATTTAGCAGCAAACCGGCCGAACCGGTGGCTGTTGGCGAACTTGATCAATTTCCAGCCGGTGATCCGATTAAATTAAAGGATGGCACGTTTGTTATCAATGACGGTAAATATTATTTAATTACTGCCGGCGAACGAGTGAGAATCATGGATTTGGAAATTTTTAACCGCACCTTTGGTTTGGATAAAAAAGAAAATGCTTTAAAAGTTTCAACCGCACTTTTGGAAATTCACACTGCCGGCGACATGATTGATTATATTGACGATACCGTCAAAGACCAAATTTCAACTCCAGTAAGCGATATCCCTTCGATTCAAAACTATGCAGCTGAATTTCAATCAATTTCTCCCGAAGAATTGGTTTTAATGACTCAAGAAACCAAACAAATCACCGTCAAATTTAAAAATACCGGTACTACAACTTGGCAACCGGGCGATGTTTGGCTGAAAGTTTCCGATCAAGGCAAAGACTCAAGCTCTTTTGGTGCCAATAAAAATATTAATTTCAATGAGACCAGCGTCGCTTTTGGCCAAATTGGCACTTTTACCGTTAGCTTGACCGGCCCGGCAAAAACCAATGATTTAATCAATCAGTTTTTCTCCTTATACAAAAAAAATGATACTACCGGTGAAAAAATTGCCAGCACGGCCAGATTCATTTTTGTCAAAATCGGAGAAACCAGCCAGATTACAAAACATAACCTGCCGGCTGAAATTAAAAACAAAAAAAACTTAGTTTCAATTACGATTAAAATAAAAAATACCGGCAAAGAAACCTGGACTTCCAAAAAGACCGCTTTGTCAGTTTACAATACTGATGGCTCAGTCAGCCCGTTTTACGATAAAAACGATTGGATCAGAAAAGATGTTGCCGCCGTACCAATCAACGCCAGCAAAATCAAACCCGGCCAAACCGCGGAATTTCGATTTATCCTAAATGCCAAAACTGTTAAAAGTGGCACGTACACTTTAAATCTACAGTTAAAACTTTTGGATAAAGACAAGCAGGTTTTGCTTGATGGTAAGCAGCAATGGCAGCAAAAAATTATTGTAAAATAAATAGTCTACTCTAATCCCGTCGCCAAAAGCGGCGGGATTTTTTGATTAAAAAAAGAAGGGCTTCAAAACTCAGTTCCTCCAAAGTTTCAAAACCCTTACGGGTCAACATGCAACGATTAGGCTGTCTCTTCGGCTTCGGGCAGCACAATTTCGGCCGCCCCCGGAATGGGATTATCCAACCCGACGCCGATAGGCACGAAGATCCAACCCATGAGTTGCGCGATCGCAGCCAGCAACGACAGAATGTCGAAAGGCACGGACTGAATGTGATTGCAGTCCACACCAAACAGTATCTGCCACGGGCAGTTCGAACCGGCTACGCCCATTGGCCACTGCGCATCCAGAAGTTTCAGGACCGGATGTTTCTGCCGAATCTCGGGCGTCAACGTCATAAGGTCATAGTGACCGGCCACGAGCATGAAGCTGTTCGTGAGGCCGTTCTTTCCGACCGGAATGAGCCGCGCCCACGTACCGACACGCCGTGCGTCCTGGCCGCCGGGATAATCGATGATCCTGCCAAGATGAACCATCTGACCCTTGGACGCCGCACCACCGTTACGGAAGTAGGCGGGATTCTGCGAATCGGCCTCCACCCCTTCCATTGTTTCGTTGCTGCCGGTCAGATCGCGCAGGTTAAGCGCACCCGAATTCAACAGCACGACAAACCAACGCTTCATGGCTTTGGGCATCCCCGGCATCTTGATGAGCAACTCAACGATGTGGCGCAAATCATGAAACGCCACGGGATCGTTCGGCGTCTGGTACCGGACCGCAACACACAGTTGCATCAGCATCATGGTCACGGCGGCGTAGAAGTCCCGCTCGGTGGCACCGACGCGCGCTTTTCCGTCACCCTCGGGCTGCTGCCGGGAATTGAGCAGGGCCAAAGCCATATCCTCGGCCACGTCGTACACGGTCTGGTCGAACTGGCCTTGGTACCCGACGAAATTCAGATGGTACTTATCCATCAGGTGCCGAATGGCCAGTAGAATCTGCATCTGCCGCCCGAAGATTTCCTCGGGCACGTTGACTTTCAGGCCGCGGTCGACGCAGAAATCCATGGCCATCTTGGCCCGCCACTTCTGGATCGCATCGGCTTCGGCTTTCATCTCGAGGGCGCCAATGTCAATGAAGTTGAGCCCGAGCTGCTGCAGCAGGAACTCGTTGACACCACCCTGGTCCATCAGCATGCTACGCACGCCGATGCCACCATAGATCATGCCATCGATCCGCCGCAGAACTTCTGCGGCTTCTTTCTTATCGGCCTCGTCGACCTTCACTTCTCCCGGCTTTCCGTCACCGTACTCTTTCTGGAAATCAATCTTGACCTCGCCGGTTTCGCGCCGTTGCCGCAGACGCTCCACGTGCACGGGGTTATTCCAATCAAGCACGATATCACGCGTGAACTTGTAGCCGGCGGCGCGGCAGACATGCGCCTGCGCCGAGGCGAGCACAAAGCCCGGGTACTGCGCCAGCAGGTTGCTCAACAGGTGAACGCCAACGGAGCCATTAAGCACCGGCTTGCGGATACGATTCATCATCGCCTTAAAGATGCCGGGCAGGCCCCAGCCGGTTGACATCGACACGAACAAGTCACCGGGCTGGCCTTCTTTCACAATCGGCTCCATGGCCAAGGCGGCATCGTGCACGCTTTGAATCAGTCCCCGCTGCAAGGGAACTGGCTCATAACCGGCTTTGATGAGTAATTCGGATGTTATGTCCATTCCTGCTAGATGATGGGGTTCAACCCAGCCTGCGGGTCCGGAGCGGGTATCGCCATGCCCGCCAAAATATGCTCTTGGTTTTCTCATAGATCCTCTCCAACTAAAATCCTCGGGTCAACTCCCTTCGCATACATACAAAGAGAGGCACTGCAACTTCCGCGTTCTTCGATAGGCATCTCCTTTCGCTTTGACATTCTGTTGTGGTAAAAGAGCTCCTCAAACTACTATATTGAGGATATAATAATTTAGCCAATTTTGCCAAAAAAGTCAAGATAAACCGTAAAAAAAGAGCCTTGAAGTAAAATCAATTACTCCAAGGCTGTGTTTAAAGTACAGGTTTATTCTTGCGTCGCTTCCGGGCCGGGTACCTCAGCCGGTGCCGTACTCTCTTGGGCCGGATCAACGGGCACCGCTTCAACGGCCGGCGCTTCAATTGTTGGCACCAGCCGCTTGCGCAGCTCGTTTTCGGCAGCAACTCGGCCTTGCCATTCTTTGGTGGCTTTTTCCAAGTCGGCAGCCAAAACCGGATTGAAACTGAACAATTCGGCCAGCGCGCCGACCCGAATAAACTCCTGCTCGCTGTTAAGACGCAACGGGCCGCCATTGCCCCGAGTCAGAAACAAGGCGAACTCATACTGCAGAACAAGAACTTCCTCGTCCGTTGCCAGCTCTGAGATCCGGCCGATGTCGGCCGGGCTGATCAGCTGCTCACCTTCCTGTGGACAAGCCATCAGGAAAAAGAACTGGCTGACAAAGAAGTTTTCCGAATACGGAAGCTCCTTAAGATTCAGAAGCTCGTGGACCAACTGAGCATATTTGAAACTGATGCTCAACTCGGTTTCCGGCAGAAAGCCACCTCGCTGCTGTTTGATGTAGCCGCACATGGCGTCGTGAGCTGCCTGTTTCCAGTGCTCGGCGATTTCGGGATGCACCAATATGGCTTCCAGTGGATTCAGGTCGGCATAGTCAACACTCCACCCACCGTTTCTCCGGCCAAAAGCCTCGATGGCTTTGAAAATCTTCCCACCAAGAGCCTGGTCTTTTCCGCAGAGTGCCAACAGCTCAATGAGCAAGTCGTTGTAGCATTCTTTAACGCGGCCGGAAAGTGGCCGCCAATGCATCGCTTTGGCAAAGCCGCAGACCATTTTGGCCATGTCCGGCAAAAGCCAGGGCGAGTGCTGCTTGACTAGCGCTAGTACTTCTTCGACGCGGTCAAGCGCGCCGATGCGACCCGGCCAATAGCAGGGCTTTAACAGCCAACCCCACGAGCAGGGATTGTACCACTGCACGCCGGGCGCCAAAAGCAACCAGATCGCCCGCTGCTTGAAACCGTTTCCGACTTCGGGGCTGGCCAACAAATCAAGCAAATCACCTAGCATCCGACCCCGACCTTCGTTTTTGACCCAGGCTCGCCAGGCTTTTGCCTGATCATCGGGAAACAACCGGGCCAAAACAAAAACCCACACCGCAACAAGATTCTTCCACATCGTGACTTCCTCCGCTGGTTTGGTGCTTTATGTGCACCTTTTTTCTGCCTTTTACTACACTACCAACGCCTGACCAATCAACTGGATTGCCAAGCATTTAGACGCTTTTATTAAAAAATCAAAGAACTGCTTGTTCGATGACTTAGTATAACAAAATAAATCCAATTTGTCAATACAAAAAACACCATTACCAAAATCGCGTTTCTAATCTCTTATCTCTTATTTCTGATTTCTTATTTTCTTACTTTATACATCGGTCCGTGCCCGGGCACAATATAATCGGCTAAAGCTAAAACTTTTTGCCGACTTTCAGTTAATTTCTCCGAATCAGTCGCATACGGATCAACTGCTGGCAAATTTTGTTGCCAAAAAACATCACCAACAACGGCAACAATCCCCGCTTCGGTTTTGACCAATAAACTCAAAGCATCATAATTATGACCCGGCGTTTGAATAATTTTAAGATCATCAGTTAATTGCTCCAGCCGATCTTGGCATTCCCCTTTATCCCAAATTCCAAAATACTCAATTGTTTTAGCATCCGCAAACATACCGATATTACGATAATGATCCAAATGCGAATGAGTGATAAAAACATAATTGATATCACTAATTTTCAAATCTTCTTTGACCAAAGCATCAATTAATATTTGTTGATTCTCTAAAACTCCCGGATCAATCACCATGACCAAATTGCCATCTCTAACTAAAGTAATAGTCGGACAAGTTTGCCCGTCGCCATTTTCAGCGCTGGTGAACCCCTCGATTAAAATTTTTACTTGAGCCATATGATTAAATTGCTACTTTATTAACCCGATATTTTTTAACGATAAAATAGTATTTTACCAATTCAACACCGGCTAACTGAACTAAATTTAAAACAATAATAATCAACCAATCATTTAAACCTAAGCTTACGGTTTCAAATATTTTTTGTAAAAATGGTTGGTAAACTGCCAATAGCTGAAGGGCAAGACCAATTAAAACCGCGCCAATCAGATAAGGGTTAGAGAAATGATTTGATTTAAAAATTGAATGTCTCAGATTACGACAGGAAAATACATAAAGCAAAGATTCAGTACCCAACATGGAAAAAATTAAAGTTCGAATATGGGTTAAATCAAAAATATTGGTTCGCAAAAGATAATAAAACAAACCCAATAAAATCAAATTAGTCATGGCGCCAATCCCAAAAATTAAAATTTTCATTTCCGAATCCAAAAGTTTATCTTTTTTTCGTCTGGGTTTGTAAGTCATAACATTTTCATCCCCTTTTTCCAAAGTTAAAGCCAGGCTTGGAAAGCCGTCATCAATCATATTAACCCAAATGATTTGGGCGGGTAAAATCGGCAAAGGCAAACCTAAAATCAAAGCCCCGGAAATTAAAATAATTTCCGAAAATGAATCGGACAATAAATATAAAATATTTTTTTTAATATTATCAAAAATTATCCGCCCGCGCTCAATCGCAGCCACAATCGTTTTAAAATTATTATCCAATAAAACCAAATCCGAAGTTTCTTTGGCCACATCCGTACCCGAGCCCAAAGCAATCCCAATGTCAGCTGATTTAATGGCAGCCGCATCATTTACTCCGTCACCAGTCATGGCCACCACTTCGCCTTTTTTTTGCCAAGCGTCAACAATTCTTAATTTATGATGCGGTTCAACCCGGGCATAAATATCAATATTTTCAACGATTTTTTCAAACTGTTCATCGCTCATTTGCTCCAACTCATGCCCTTCTAAAATATTTTTCTCGGAAATATCAAAGCCAAGCTCTCGATAAATGGCTTTAGCCGTCAATTTGTGATCGCCGGTAACCATGATGGTTCTGATGCCGGCTTGCTGGGCAAGCTTAATTGTATCTTTGGTTTTGGGCCGCAAGGGATCTTGCAAAGCGACAAAGCCGACAAAAATCAAATCATTGAGCTCTCCTTTGATTTCTGATTTTTTATTGCTGGGAATTTTTTTATAAGCAAAGGCCAAAACTCTTAATCCCTGATTGGTTAATTTTTCGTATTTGGTTTTTAATAATTTTAATTTTTCTTTATCAAAATTTTCTTTTCTATTGTTCATTCGAACCTGAGACAACATGGCAAATATTTTTTCCGGTGCGCCTTTGACATAAACCACATCCGACTGATCGTTTAAACGATTCAAAGTTGCCATGTATTTATTTTCAGAATCAAACGGAATTTCCGAAAGCCGCGGCTGTTGCTGATGAATTTCCTGATACGGAATGCTGTTTTGCAAAGCCGCTAAAAGCAAAGCCGTTTCGGTCGGATCACCGATAATTTTTTGCTCTTCCAGTTCCGCTGTCGGATTTTCCAAAACCGCGTCGCTGCATAAAAGTGACATTTTCAAAATCAAATCTTTATCAAATAAAGAATCGGAATGAACGTACGGACTTAAGCGCCGTGAGTCAGTTTCATCTTCTGCCGTGATTATTTTTGCCACTTGCATTTTGCCTTCGGTCAAAGTTCCGGTTTTGTCCGTACAAATGATTGAAACACTGCCTAAAGTTTCAGCGGCCACCAAATGGCGCACCAGGGCGTTTCTTTTTAAAATCGCTTGCATGCCAATGGCTAAAATCACTGTTACTGAAATTGAAAGTCCTTCGGGAATTGCCGCTACGGCAATGGCGGCTGCCGTATTTAACATCCCTTCTCTGGCCGCTTGACCAAAACCAAAAATTGGCCGACCCTGCAATTTACCGATTAAAATTAAAATGCCACAAATAGCCAAAACAATATAAATCAAATACTGACTGAAATTTTCCAGTTGTGACTGAAGCGGCGTTTTTTCTTTTTTGGTTTCTTGAACCAATTTGGTGATTTGGCCAAGCTGGGTATTGATGCCGGTTTCGCAAACTACCGCTGTGGCTTTGCCCCGAGCCACAATCGTGCCAGAAAATACCATATTTTTTCGGTCAGCCAAAACCGCCCCCTTATCCAAAACCGCTAGATTTTTTTCCACTGGCACTGATTCGCCAGTTAGAGTCGCCTCGTTTACTAAAAAATTATCAATATTCAAAAGTCGGCAGTCTGCGGGAATTTTATCACCGGCTTTTAAAGCGACAATATCGCCAGGCACCAAATCAAAAACATTAACCTCAACCAATTGACGGTCGCGCCAAATTCTGGCTTTAAAATCAATTAACTTTTTTAAAAAATAAATTGCTTTATAGGCACGATTCTCTTGGTAAAAACCTAAAATAATATTAATAAAAACCGTAATTAAAATTACGGCCAAATCAATAAAATCTTGCAAAATCAAAGAAATACCGGCAGCGCCCAATAAAACATAAACTAACGGGCTTTTGAATTGGTTTAGAAAAATCGCCAAACCGGTTTCTTTTTTTTCTTCCGGCAATCGATTGGGGCCAAATTTTTTGGTTCTTTTTTGCGCCTCAATTTGAGTTAAACCGCTTTTGTCGGTTTTAAGTAAACTTAAAACTTTTGTTTCACTCAAAGCATGCCAAAGCGTTTTTGCCATACTAAAAAATTAGTTTAAACTTATTTAATTATACCAAAAAAATGCCGGCCAAGCCACTGAGGTTTAAATAAAAAAAAGGAAATCTGCTATCAGATTTCCTGCCAAAGAACTACCGGCTGATACGCGCCGAACCGCCGGCGGCCAGCTCTTTGACATCGTCCAACGTCACCATCGTGGTGTCGCCGGGCGTTGTCGTAAGCAGCGCCCCATGAGCCCAGCCCAAATTGACTGCAACTTGCGGATCATCTTGAGTCATCAGGCCATAGAACAATCCGGACGCAAAGCCATCACCGCCGCCGACCCGATCGTACACATCCAATTCGATAGTCGGCGCTTGGTAGACTTTGCCGCCAATCCAGGCCACGGCGGACCAACCGTGACGGTTGGCTGAGCGGACCTGACGCAGCGTGGTGGCCAGTACCTTGAGGTTGGGAAATATCTCCCGAGCCTGATCGATCATGGCCACGAAAACCGCGGGGTCAAGGTCGGATTCCTTATTCACGTCCGGACCTTTCAGCCCAAGACCTTTCTGCAAATCTTCTTCGTTACCGACTAGCACGTCGGCCAGTTTGATGATTTCACGATTGATGTAGGCAGCACTATCTGGTCCGGTCCACATATTCCACAACTTGGCCCGGTGATTCAGGTCATAGCTGACCACGGCACCGGCGGCTTTGGCCGTTTCCATCGCCTTGAAAATTACCTGTGACGTGGTTTTTGACAGAGAGGCAAATATGCCGCCACTGTGAAACCAGCGCACTCCCTGTGAGAAGATGCTCGTCCAGTCAAAATCGTCCGGCTTAAGCATAGCTGCGGCTTCTTCGGCCCGGTTGTAAAACACCTTGGGGGGACGCACACCGTGGCCGCGATCGCTGTAAACCGTGGCCATGTTCGGCCCGGTTACACCATTGTGCTCAAAACGGCGGTAAAACGGCGTGACACCCATCGCCTGCACTTGCCGCTCAATCAACCGACCAAGCGGGTAGTTCACCATCGCCGAAGCAATGGCCGTGTTTTGGCCAAAACACGCCGCCAGATTGGCAGCGACATTGAATTCGCCGCCGCTGACGTGAACCTCAACGCTATGGGCATACTGCCAAGGATACACGCCCGGGTCCAGCCGGTTCACCAATGCACCCAGTGACAGTAAGTCAATACCGCTCGATCTTGTAGCTTCTAGTTTTTCTTTCATTGCTGTATTTTCCCTCCGGTTGTCTAAGTTGTGAAAACCACCCAACGTGGTTGATTATCTTAATATAAACCAATAAAAATGTCAATTTAGCCCCAATGCTCTCTGTTGACATTTTTGAATTATTAGGCTAACATTTAGTCGATTTACGGAACTGTTGAATTCAGAGGGTGCCACAAAAGAGAAGGAGATTCTCACGTGAAAAAGAATGGTGATCTTGAAGGCAAGGTGATTATCGTCACCGGCGGGACCGGAGTTATCGGTCTTGCCATCGTCAAGGAACTTTTGGCTTTGGGTGTCAAAGTGGTCGCCGGCTCGGCCAGCGCCGGCAAAGCCGCCGCAGTCGGGCTGAAACTGGATGATTTCTGTCCGCAAACCGAACGCCTGTTTTGCCGGCTTGATGTCACCGACGAAGCCAACATCGGCGAAGTGATTGCCAAAACCGTTGACCGGTTTGGCCAAATTGACGGACTCGTCAACTGCGCCGGTGGCAACCGCGGCCTCAAACCGTTTTTCGAAACGGACA
>JBAYJS010000011.1:0-29215 GCA_041664985.1 Candidatus Buchananbacteria bacterium
CAACTGAATGGGTATTAATGGCTTCTCTCTCTTTTGGTAAAAGCTTGCCATTTTTTAATAATATTTCTAGCGGTACTTCATTTTTACCAATATCATGCAAAAGGCACGCCGTGACTAGAACTTCTTTATCTTCACTGGCTAATTCAATTCTTTCAGCGTAGGCTTCGGCTAATTTTGCCAAATCAATACTGTGTTTATAGGATGATTCAAAATGACCTTCGGCTGAAGGTACATCTTCACGTTCTAAAAGTAAAAGCAATTTTTGATAGACTTCCGGCGTTTCAATAATCTGCCAAACATAAGGACTAACTTCAATCCCGTTACTTATCTCGGAAATTTCTGCCGTTAGATGGTCGCCCATAAATTTATTCTTCAATTAGCGGTACAAACATAAAACCCGGATAAATATACTCCTGGTAATCGATTTTGCCTATTTTTTCAATTAATCGCAAATCCTCGTCAGCTGTTGGAATTACCAGCCTGCCGCCGATTTTAAGCTGATCTTTTAAGGCTTTTGGAATCTCAAAGGCGGCGGCCGCAACCATAATCCTATCAAACGGCGCTTGGTTTGGCAACCCTTTTGTACCGTCTTGGCAAAACAATTCAACATTGGAAAAATTATATTTGGTAAGATTTTTACGACCGAATTTTTCAAGTTGCGGCAATCGTTCAATCCCGTAAACTTTTCCACTTGGACCGACAATTTCTGCCAAAAGCGCCGTTGACCAACCAGAGCCTGACCCGACATCGAGAATTTTTTGACCCAAATCTGGTTTCAAAAGTTCAAGCATAAAAGCTACCGTCAGCGGTTGGGAAATTGTTTGGCCATGACCGATTGGCAAAGGCTCATTGGTTGATTCCTGATCGGTTAAATCGGGTGGCAAAAAATCCTTGCGCTTAATTTTATAAAAAGCATCAATAATCGTAGGCGTTTTCAAATAGCCCTGACTGATTAATTGTTGGATTAATTCTTTCATATTTTTAACCTTTAAAACCAAAGGCTAATAAAAATAAAACCAAGATGCCTAAAATTAAGCGATAATAAACAAACACTTTAAGCGAATGATTTTTTAAAAATTTCAAAAAATACTTGATACATAAATAGCCGACCAGAGCTGAAACCAAAAAACCACTGGCCAAAATTAATAAATCGGAAAAATTAAAAGCCTGCATTTGGTACAAATCAAGCGTCTTTTTCCCGCCAGCCGCCAATACCGCCGGCACGGAAAGCAAAAAAGAAAATCGCGCCGCTTGGTCGCGTTTCAATTTTTGGCTTAAACCTGCTACAATAGTAATGCCGGATCGGGAAACGCCGGGGATTAAAGCAAAAGCCTGAGCCAAACCAATTAAAAATGCCTGGCCTAGATTTAATTGCTCCACGGTTTTTAACTTGGCAAAATATTTATCGGCAAAATAAAGTACCAAGCCAAATATCATAATGACCCAAGCCACTGACGCCGGATTGCGAAACAATGATTCAATTAAATCATCAAAAAAGTAACCAAAAAATAAAGCCGGAATCGTAGCGATTAAAATATACCAAGCCAACCGCTGATTAGAATCATTTTTTAAATCCCATTTTCGAAAGCTGTTTAAAAAAGCGAAAAAATAACGCCACAAATCACTCCAGAAAAATATTAAAAGCGCCGCCAGAGTGCCCAGATGTAAAACCACATCAAACGAAAGATTATCCACAAAGTCAAAGCCGGTAAAATAATGGAACAAAAGCAAATGGCCGGAACTGGAAATCGGCAAAAATTCCGCTAAACCCTGAATTACACCGGCAAAAATTGAATAAAAAACATCAAGCATAGTCTAATATATTATTATAAATAATTCACAATTTCTAATTTACCAAATAAAAATTGGGAATTGATAACTAAAATTGAATTATGGATCTGTCTTATATTATTATACCAGTTATCGTATTAATTACCAGCCAAACTTTAAAACTACTGACTGACGGCATTAAGGGCAATTTTGACCTAAAAAGCATGTTTATCAGCTACGGCGGTATGCCCTCTTCCCACACCGCTTTTACGGTTTCTATCACCACTTTACTGGCCGTCAGACAGGGTTTGGATTCACCAATTTTTGCGTTGGCTTTGATTTTTACTTTATTAACAATTAGAGATGCCGTCGGCTTTAGAAATGTTTTAGGCAAACAAGCTCAGGCTTTAAACCGATTAATCAATCGTCTGCCGGAAACTGAGAAAAAAGATCTGTCGTCTTTTCGTGAACAAATGGGCCATAGTATTTTGGAAGTTATTGCCGGCGCTTTTTGGGGAATAATTTTAACTTATTTTTTAAGCTTATTATAAACTATGCCGGAATTTGGATATGATTTACCAATAGAATTAACCGAAACCGAAGAATCGGAGCCGGAAAAAGCGCCGCTAGCAAAAAAACAAAATGGCCCGGAATCAAGTTTTTTATATCAGCTAGCTAGAAGAAAAGAAGATACTTTAAGACGATTTGAATGGGAAATGAGGAAAAAACAATTGCCAGAAAATCCGGATAAAAAATCAAAATAATACTTAGTAAAAAAATAAGAAACTAAGAAATTAACCTTAATTTATTAGTTTCTTATTTTTTTATTTTCTTATTTTTAAATTCTAGGTTGACATTTAAGCTAAAATATGCTAAAAAATACACAGTATTACTTGCAGTAAAAGTCTTGAAGACAACAGCCCTGGAAGTCCAGAGCGAAAGGAGGAGCGCGTGTTTTTTTCAGGAATTGCCGATGAAGCGGGTGCCGGCATTGGCACCCAAATCAAAGCCCACCAGGATCTGGGCTTTACCAACATCGAGCTGCGCACTGTAGGCGGCGTGCCGATTTTGGCGCTGGAACCTGCGGTATTGGCTCGGGTGGTCTCGGAAATCCGGATGTCGGGCTTGAAAGTGCCGTGTCTGGACACCAAAATCGGCGACTGGTCGCGACCGATTACCGGAGATTTCCGAACCGATCGAGACGACCTGATCATGGCCATTCGGCTGGCCAGGACGCTGGAAATGGCTCACCCGCTGTTTCGGGTCATGAGCTGGCCCAACGATAAGGACAATCCCGTGTCCGAAGCCGATTGGCAGAAAGAAGCGGTGCGCCGGATGCGCAAGCTGGTCGAAATCGCCGAAGGTGAGGGTGTTGTCCTGGCTCACGAGAACTGCTCCGGCTGGGGCGGCATTAGTATGCAGAATAACTGCATCGTCATGGAAGCCATTGACAGCCCGGCGTTTAAGGTGCTGTTTGACACCGGCAATCCACCCACCTACGGCGCCAATTCGTGGGGCTGGTACCAACTGGTCAAAGACCAAATCGTGTACGTCCACATCAAGGACGCCAAATTCCGGCTCAACCAAGAAGCGCCGGAAGAGTACACCATGGCAGGCGACGGTGACGGTTATGTCCGCGAAATCATCGCCGACTTGCTCTCCAGCGGCTACGATGGCGGGTTTTCCATCGAGCCGCACCTCGCGGCAGTCATCCACACGGGCCAAAAGGCCGATAAAGAACAGGCGCAATACGCCAGCTATATCCAGTCCGGCTTGCGGCTGCAAACCATCGTCTCCCAGATCAGGGGCGAAAAACACGACTGACAAGTCGCTCATTAGCACAACCCTGCTTTCCTTTTGGAAACGCAGGGTTCTTTTTTATTTAATTTGATAAATTATTTTTGACAACTACGACAAAAATGCGTGCCCCGGCCGTTTAATTTAATTTTTTCAACCACTCCCCCACACCGTTTACATTTTTGGCCTTTGCGACCGTAAACTTTTAAATAAGGCACCATGCCGCCGGGCTGACCGTTTAACTGAACATAAGTGTCAGCTGAGGTTCCTTTTTTGGCGATGGCAAATTTTAAAATTTCAGGAATACAACTAAATAGTTTTTTTATCTCTTCTGGTTTTAAAGACTTGGCTGTTCGCATTGGTAAAACTTTGGCGCAAAAACAGCTTTCATCAACGTAAATATTACCCAAACCGGAAATCAAAGCTTGATCCAATAAAATCTGCTTGATTTTACGATTGGGATATTTTTTTAAAATCGTTTGAAAATACAAAAATGAAAATTCTTTAGTTAAAGGTTCCGGCCCGTGTTTTTCAATCATTTCAGCGACTCCCAAATCATTGACTAACCTGGCCCAACCAAATTTTCTCAAATCATTAAAAAATAATTTCGAACCATCAGTAAAATTTAAAATCAAATGAGTAAATTTATTCGGCAAATTATCCAAACCACCTTTCTGGGGGTGACCACCAACTACCAATGTCTTTTTTCTGATTTCTGACCTGCCTGCCGGTAGGCAGGCAGTCTGATCTCTAAAAATAAGTTGGCCGGTTAACTTTAGATGAATTAATAAAGCTAGCGGGCCGGCTAAATCCAAAATCAAAACTTTAGACTTTCGGTTAACGCCAATAATTTTTTTATTTTTAATTTTTGTTTGAAACTCTAAAACCGTCAAAGGTCTAACCATTTTTAACCAATTGCAAACAGCTGACTTAATGGTTTTACCTTTAATCGCTTTTACCAATTCCCGGCGTAAAGTTTCAACTTCTGGCAGTTCCGGCATATTTGACAAGGTTATTTTTAAGTAGTAATTTTGCTTTATATAGTGTTCCCTAAACCTCCACCCAAAACCCAACTCACGGAGGGGTACGACAATGAATAAAATTGCAGTCGAAACATCGTCAGTTGTCATGGCCAGCCGGACAATTCACTGGATGATTGTCCTGTTACAAAACATGGGCATCCCTAGTATCCAAAAGCTGAAAGCCGGGCTTACCGCTTTGGAAGTCTTTGCCACTAAACTTCCCGGCTACGAAACAACAGCCCAAGTGGCCGATGCCGTTGACGCTTTCTATCCTGACACGGTGCCGATTGAAGGTATTGAACCGGACAAGCTTTGGGTCCAAAATGGCGATCCGGACTCAATGATCAGATACCTCCAGATCATTAACATTACCGTTAACGGGTTAGTCAAACTACGGCAAGACTTACCGCCGTATTTTGTCAGCCAGATCGCCCAAGGCGTGCGTGAACTCAGTGAGTGGTACAAAGCCCTGAAAAAGGATGATGGCGACATCGGAAAGGAAATCGACTCGTTCTTTCCCAAAGAGCCACAAGAAGGCGACCAAGACTCCGAAACTTAAAGGAGTCTTTTTTTTAAAACATTTTATTGCCCAAAGGTATTTCTTTTTCCAAAGTTAATAAAACCACATCGCCGGCAGCATCAGCCAAGCCCAAAGTTAAAACTTCGGAAATAAACGGTCCGATTTGCTTTGGCGAAAAATTAACTACGGCAATTATTTGTTTGCCAATCAAATCCGATTTTTTATAATGTTTGGTAATTTGGGCCGATGATTTTTTAATGCCAATTTCAGAACCAAAATCAATTTCAAGTTTATAGGCCGGTTTTTTGGCTTCCGGGAAATCCTCAGCCTTAATTATTTTACCGACGCGAATATCAATATTTTCAAAATCTTGATAAGTGATCATAATAATGATTTAATCTCATTAATAATTTTTTCATCAATTTCTAAATATTTCTTTTTTAAATTATTCTGTCGATTTCTGTACGCCTGTTCACCGGGCAAAAATATTTCCTTTACTCCTTTAGCTTTACGAGAATGCTTGATTTCCTGCACCAATTTCGCCGTCCGATTTTTAAATTTTTTAACATCACCAAAAATTGAAGGATTAATTATGATAAATAAAAAGCCGCGCTTATCTTCTTTTTGATCTTTGTCATCAAGATTAAACAAGGTTTTGGTTAATAATTCCAAACAAAAAGCTAAGCCAGAACCTTTGTACCCGCCAAACGGCAACATCGCTCCACTCATTGCCTTGGCCGGATTAGTTGTCGGCTTACCGTTTGCATCAATGGCAATTCCCTGAGGCAAAAGCTGACCGAGTTTTTTTGCCAACCTGACTTTTCCCATGGCAATTTGAGCCGTAGCCATATCCAAAACGATCGGAAAATTATTGGCCGGAATTCCAATGGCTAAAGGATTAACACCTAAAATTGGATCAATTGAGCCGTACGGCGCGATTCTTGGTCCCCCGCCATAGTTTGTAATAATAGCAATCATATCCTGATTAGCGGCTTGTTTGGCATAAGTGCCAGGCATTAAATATGAATGCATGTTGTAAATACCCAACATGGCAATTCCCTGTTTTCTAGCTTTTTTAATAGTTAGATTAACTGCGTCTTTACACACTAGTTGACCTAAGTTGTTTTTAGCGTCTACAAGGGTATAAGCCGGCTTATTTTTTTTAATAACCAGCTTAACTTTTTTATCACTTGCCGTTTTAGCACCAAACTTCGCAAATGCTGAAAATCCATGGCAAGTTATGCCGCTTAATTCAGCATCAAGATATTCCGCAAAAATCAATTCTCCGTCTTTTTTTGAAACACCATATTTTTCAAAAACCGCAAAACAAATTTTTTTAATTTCGGCAATAGTAATTTTCATAGTTTATTTATTTTTCGCCCAAAGTTTTTTAAAAAACGGCAAAGTTAAAGTTTGAATCATAAAAGCCACTGCCGGTACAATGGCATTAATCCAGGGTCTGGGCAAATCAATCGCCCAAAGATAGACACCAATTGCCAAATAGCTAAAAACTGCCAGAAGAATTTTTCTGGTCCAGCTGGTTTCCCAGGCTTTATCTATTTGCACTTTATTATTTCGCTCCTCAATTTTTTGAATTCTTTGTTCTAAGTTTTCCATATTTTACTTTTTTCCCCTCTCCGGTTTCGGAGAGGGTGGTTCCGATTTATCGGAACCGGGTGAGGTTGTTAATTTTTTAGTTTTGATTCGTCAAAATTCATTTTATTTAACTAAGTGCTTGTCATAGCCGGCAGCAATTAATTTTTCGTAAGCCTGCCAGACATCATCGGGAATTTCCTGCGGAATTTGAAAACCTTTCTCTGGATAAATTTTAATCCGTTGTAAATCACCAACCATTATATTAATCAGCTTATCTTTGGATATTTCTTTGTTAGGGTATTTTTCAAAAGATAACTGCGGCGAAGTGACTATGACTTTGGCTTTGGGCCAAAAATTTTTAAACGTCGCATAGGCACGGCGCTCCATATATGGTTTTTGGACTAAAATAATTTTTTTTGGATTTAGTCCAAGGCTTGCCAACAATTTTTTGGAATTAATAATATTTTGGCCGGTATTTTGTGATTCTTTTTCAATAATAATTTTCGCTTTTGGCACACCCAGTTTTTCTGCCGCTTCGGCAAAAACTTCGGCCTCGGATTTCTGCCACTTAGACCAGCTGGTGGATAATAAATCATTTTTATGGCCAAAACCGGTTCCGGAAAAAACAATATACGGCGCAAAACCTTCCAAAAACAATTGCGCTCCCCTTTTTGCCACGCGCAAATCATTACTGCCTAAAACCAAAATACAATCAGCTTTTTCCAATTTATGATTAAGGTGATGATAATCCCAAATCTTTTTGGCCGCTGCCAAAATTTGGTTTTTATTTTCCATGTCAGTTTATTGTTCTTGTTTGGCAAGCTTACCCAAAATTTCAACACCAATTCCTTTGAAATCGAAATTCAAAGCCTTGAGTTTGGCATAAAGATCCGGCGTACCTTTTTTCAAAACCGCTTCGGATTCTTTGTCCGCTTTGGCGGCTAATTTAGCCAAAAGCTTTTCTTCATCTAAAGGTTTTTTGCCTTTTTGATCGGCTAAAAATTCAGCTTTAAGCTTATCGCGCCAAAGATATTCCAATTCAATTTCCAAATAAAATTTGGCCAATTTAGCCGGCGCATCATAATCATATTTTTTTACCGCTTCGGCCATATTGGCCGGATCAAAAGCTTCAGTTGCCAACCGGCGTTCTTTAACGTAAATTCCCTGCATGGCGCCGGGTAAACCGTGCACTGTTTTCCATTCAGCCATACCTTCGTCCATAATTCGATGGCCGGTTAAATCACCACTATGGGCCGCTTCATGAACCAAAACATCGGCAAAATGTTCTGGCGGTAAATTCAAACCGTCCCAAGTCATGGCAAGTTCACCGGTTTCTGGATCGTAAAGTCCAAGCGTACCTTCTTCATCTTCTTTAATTTTGACTTTATCAGCGGTTAGATTGGCTAAACCCAAAGCCGATTCCATTTTTACTATTTTGTAAGCCAACTCTCTTTTTTTAGCTTCGTCAGTAGTAGTTTCGTATTCCTCGGCCCACCAATCAACCAATTCTTTAATCGTTTCAGCTGATTCAGCGCGGGTTTCTTTGGCTTCCGGCTGCATTCCTGCGTTTTCTGAATCAATTGTTTCATCAGCTGGATTTTCAGATTCTTCCGATAAAGCTGGATTAACTAAATCAGATTCAGCACCGGCTTTGAAAAAATGTCGAAGGTGTCTTTCAAACATATGGTTTATAATTAATTAAAATTAATTAAAATTTATAAAAATTTAAATTAAGGTTGAAACGATATAGGCCAGCACATCAAAATTTTTTTCATGAAATTCTATCATTTCGTA
The DNA here is from genome assembly GCA_041664985.1 of Candidatus Buchananbacteria bacterium. Taxonomy (GTDB): domain Bacteria; phylum Patescibacteriota; class Patescibacteriia; order Buchananbacterales; family UBA6539; genus JBAYJS01. The sequence goes on from JBAYJS010000011.1 coordinate 8,500, forward strand.
TTCGGGCCGTTTAATCAGGCTGAGATTTTTGGGAAACTTAGATAAATATTTTTCTTTAAAAACCTGATAATCGGTGACAAAATCATTACAGCCAACTTGCGGCCGTTCTAAGTCGGGCTTTCGAATTCGCAAATGAGTTATTTTATTTTCCCCAACCAAAATAGGATCATTCAATTCCACTCGCGGACCGTTATTATAATTAGAAGATTTGCCCAAACTTTCTAAAATTTTAATCAGTACTTCGTATTCAGGCTGCGAATGAGAAAAAACAGTCAAAGAAGTAATCGGAAAAGTTTTGCCAATTATTTTTTCAGCTAATTTCGAAGTTTCAGTCGCAATATATTTGACTGTCTCAATCAGCTCCTCTTTATTTTGGATTGCTTTTGCCATAAATTTTATGCCATTACTTCATCAATTAACCTTTCAGTGATATCTTTGGGCAAACCAATAACACTATCTCTAGTGCCTTCAATTTTATCAACATGTTTTTCCCAAAGACTTCCTTCGATGGTAAAGCCACCCGATAAATCAAATACTTGCCCGTCATTAATAATAGCATCAATTTCTGTCTCGCTAAAATTGTTAAAATAAACTTTGGAAGTATCAATCACCTCAGCTCGTTTGCCGGTTGACGTATTGGTTACCACTACAGCTGTTATTGTCTGGGCAGGATAATTTTTGTAACCTTGCAAAAAATCTCTAACTTCCTGCTTAGTTTTGGGTTTTTCCAAAACTTTTTTAGCGCACAAAACAATTGCGTCGCCGGTAATTAGAATCGCCGGCTCTGTAATTTTTGGTAGTAAAAAATCGGCTTTGGCGTTGGCAATCCCCAGTACCAATTCTTTTGGATCATCATGACGAATTGCTTTTTCATCAATATCAGCCGGCATCACTTCAAACTCAATACCCATTTCTTCTAACATCTGTTTGCGGCCGGCTGATTGTGAACCTAAAATTATTTTCATAAAATGTCATCCTAAACCTGCTTATCGGCAGGCAGGTTTGTTTCAGGATCTAGCAAAATACTGGATCAAATCCGACATAAAAAATTAAAATTATTTCCCATGACACTGATTAAACTTTTTACCACTATTACACGGGCAAGATTCGTTTCTGCCAACCCGACTGTAAAATCTTATTTTTACCCAGCTCACAAATTCTTTTTCAATTTCCTCAGATTTCACACTTAACTCAAAATAATCAAAGGAATTACCGTAACTCGATGGTACTTCCCACAAATCATGTTGCCAGGTGTTACCCATGCCCCACTTTGAAATAATTTTATTGCCTATTACAAGCCCTGCATGTTTTGGAATCTTGTCATCAAAATAAATTACAATATTAGCGTTCTTATTTTGAGTAAGATAACCTTTGTCAATTAACCAACTTATAAAATCACTTCCAAATGTCACCTCTAATTTTTTCCTCATCTCATTCTTAATTATAACAGAATCCCGTAAATCAAAGGCGTGCATAAAACAAACAAAATTTTTTTCCCTATTCGGACTAACGGATTCTATTATTTGAATGCTGTGAAAAAACTGATCCTTCAATTTGTTAATTAAACTTTCATGAGAATCATATGAATTATTCTCGGTAATTGCGAGTAACTGTTTGCGTAATTCAATATTATTTTCCATGGCACTGTTTAAACTTTTTACCTGAGCCACAAGGACACAAATCATTCCGGCCGACTTTTTGACCCAAAAAATGAGTGGCGTCATCAGCCGGTAATGGCTGGCTATTAGCCGAGACTTCTTTACCCTGAGGCGTATTGGCGGCGGCTTGTTTGATTGCCGAATAGCCCTTGGTCATTTCTTTTGGCGGGGCATTAAAACTCAAACTGCCGGCTTGCTGCATCAGTGAAGGCGCAATTTGGGAAGCCACGCCGATTTTGAAAATACTGTAAACGATTTGTTTTCTAATAGTGGCCAGCAATTCTTTAAACATAAAGAAAGCTTCTCTTTTGTATTCCACCAACGGATCGCGCTGACCATAACCGCGCAAGCCAATCCCGGTGCGCAAATGGTCAACTGCTTCCAAATGCTCAATCCAAAGCATATCGATACTACGCAGTAAAATCCCCTTTTCCACATCCCGCATCGCATCAGGGTTACCAATAGTTTTGCCAATATTTTCTTCAAGCGCGTTGTAATTTTGAACGGCTAATTTGTATAAATAACCGATTAATTTACCCCGGGCGGTTTTATCTTCAATCTCATTTCCGGCTTGCAGCGAAATATCAGACATTTTCAACCGAACCTCGGTGGGCACTGAAAAAATCGTATTAATTACTTCGTAAATTTCTGCCAAATTCCAACTGGTTTCATCACTATTGGCGGTATGAAAATTAATCACTTCAATCAATTCTTCTTCAATCAAATTCAAAACCTGGGTTTTTAATTCTTCTTTTTTCAAAATCTCACGGCGTTTTTTGTAAATGGTTTCACGGTGTTTGTTCAAAACGTCGTCGTATTCAACCAAATGTTTTCGGGTATCAAAATGGTAACCTTCAACTTTTTTCTGCGCCGCTTCAATTGATTTGGAAATCATGCCGTGTTCAATTGGCATATCGTCGGGAATTTTTAGCGTTTCCATCATATTTTTGATTCGGTTGGAGCCAAAAATTCTCATCAAATCATCATCCATGGAAATATAAAATTGCGAGCTGCCCGGATCGCCCTGTCTGCCGCCGCGACCGCGCAACTGATTATCAATTCGCCGCGATTCATGTCTTTCCGTACCAATGATTAAAAGCCCGCCTAAATCTTTAACTTTTTGTTCCTGGTCTGGCGTAGCGTCATCACCGCCCAATTTAATATCAACACCGCGGCCGGCCATATTGGTGGCAACCGTCACGGCGCCAAAGCGCCCGGCTTGGGAAATAATTTGAGCTTCTTTTTCGTGGAATTTGGCGTTTAAAATTTGCGGCTCGATTCCTTCCCGGCGCAACATGTCGCCCAGAAGTTCATTTTTTTCAATTGAAATCGTACCAATCAAAACCGGCTGGCCTAATTCATTTTTTTCTTTCACGGTTTGCGCCACGGCTTTAAATTTGGCTTGCTCGTTTTTGTAAATTCGATCCGGCAAATCTTTTCGCAACATCGGTTTATTGGTTGGAATAACGGTTACGTCCAGATTATAAATTTTGGAAAATTCTTCCGCTTCGGTTGCCGCCGTACCGGTCATGCCGGCTAATTTGGCATAAAGCCGAAAATAATTTTGAAAAGTAACCGTTGCCAAAGTCCGGCTTTCGCGCTGAACTTCCACGCCTTCTTTGGCTTCAATGGCTTGATGCAAACCTTCGCTGTAGCGGCGGCCATACATCATCCGGCCGGTAAATTCGTCAACAATAATGACTTCACCGTCTTTGACCACGTAATCGCGATCGAGTTTAAAAAGCGCATAAGCCCGCAAAGCCTGCTCAATATGATGAACTTCCGTCACGCCGCCTTCGGTATAAATATTTTCCACGCCCAAAAGTTTTTCCATTTTGCCAATACCGGCTTCGGTCAATGTGGCCGCGCGCATTTTTTCATCAATATTATAATCTTCGTTTTCTTTAAGCTGAGTCACCAGTCGGGAAAATTTTTGATATTTGTCAGTTGACTCCATGTCCGGAGCGGAAATTATCAATGGCGTTCTGGCTTCATCAATTAAAATACTATCAACTTCATCGACAATGGCGTAATTTAAATCGCGCTGAGACATTTGTTCCAGCTCGGAAACCATATTGTCGCGCAAATAATCAAATCCAAATTCGTTATTGGTGCCGTAAGTGATATCAGCGCCGTAAACTGCTTGGCGCGGTGTTGGCCGCAAATGAACTAATTTTTCATCGGTCGAATTTGGATCGGTGTATTCTGGGTCATACAAAAAAGCGGCTTCATGAACAATCACGCCAGAACTTACGCCTAATAAATTATAAATCGGACCCATCCAACCGCAATCGCGCCGGGACAAATAATCGTTGACTGTCACCAAATGGCAACCTTTGCCTTCAAGCGAATTTAAATACAAAGCCAAAGTGGCCGATAAAGTTTTACCTTCACCGGTTCTTTGCTCAGAAATTTGGCCGCGATGCAAAACCATGCCGGCCAAAAGCTGAACGTCGTAATGGCGCAAACCAAGCGTTCTTTTGGCCGCTTCCCGAACGCAAGCAAAAGCTTCGGGCAAAATGTCATCCAAAGTTTTTCCGTTTTTTAATTCCCCTTTGAATTTAGCCGTTTGTTCTTTGAGTTGCTGGTCAGAAAATTGAGAAAACTTAGCTTCGAGCTGATTAATCTGTTCCACTGTCGGCTGAAGTTTTTTAATATACTTTTCGTTTGGATCACCAAAAATTTTTGTAATTAGAGTCATAAAAATCGGAGTTTAACCTAAAAAAATGTTAATTAAAGCTATCATATTTTACTATATTTTTACCAACTTGACAAGGACAGATAATCTTTGTAGTATAATGAGTTAGTTGGCTGGACCAACAAAACAAACGAACTCACGGGAGTAAAACCCTGCAACAAATACAAAGGGAGACAAACACCATGGCAAAGATATTAGTCGTCGATGATGATCCAGATTCACTGGTAATGACGGCAAGGGCGGCGAGCAGAGAAGGATTTGAAATACTTACCGCCTACGGCGCCCAACAAGCACTGACACTGCTGGCAAACCAGCCCGTCGACGTTGTCCTTTCGGACAACTGTATGCCCTTTCATGACGACGGTCTTCGGCTGGCAGCCGAGCTTCAAACGCGGGGAATAAACATTCCTGTCATTCTGTTAACCGGCTATTCTGATCTTGATCACCGGTTTGACAGCCCCGAAAAACTGGCAACCTTTGGGTTGTCTGGCTACGTGGAAAAGCCTTTTCACATCACAGATCTCCATGCCGCAATTGACGCGGCGTTGGCCCAAAAGAACCTTGTCCAGAGTGATTCTTAAACGAACCACTCTCTTTTTTTAAAAACCTAAATATCTGATTTCTTCCTGAAGTTGAATTCCCAGCTGATTACGCGCATGCATTTTAACATCGGAAATTAACATCATCACGTGTTCGGCTTTAGCCTCACCGATATTAATAAAAAAAGCCGCGTGCCTTTCTGAAATCTGGCAACCGCCGATTTTTTTTCCTTTCAGCCCTAAATGATCAATGATAAAAGCACTTGATAATTTGCCGTGAGCGGTTGCTTTTTGCCAGTCATCTTGGGAAACATCAAGTCCCTTAATTATCTTTTTTTCATCAAGCTTAGTTTGATCCAATTTAATATTTTTAAAAACACAGCCGGCACTTGGCTCAAGCGGCAATTTTTGATTTCTTTCTTTGATAATCCCAATCATTTTTTCCTGAATTTCTTTTTGGGAAGCTTTGGCCAATTTAACCGTGACTGACAAAATCACGCCGGGATTTTTTTTCAATTCACTTTCACGATATTCGTATTTCATATCGGCTTGGCTGAAATTTTTCACTTGTTTATTTTGATAAACTTTGACTTCTTTGACTAATCGGCCCAAGCTGACGCCATAAGCGCCGGCATTGCCAAAAGCCGCTCCGCCAACCGTACCGGGAATTCCCGCCAAAGTTTCCAAACCAGTCAATCCGGCTTGGCTTGAAGCGCCAACCAGTCGACTTAAATTTAAACCGGAGTCAGCCGTAATCTCGTCATCTTTGATTTCAAAGTTACTGCTGGTATTTTTAATCACTAATCCCTCAAAACCTTGATCGGAAACCAAAAGATTGCTGCCCCAGCCTAAAATAAAATATGAAATTTTTAATTCCTCGGCGGCAATGACCGCGTTTAAAAGTTCTTCACTGTTTTTTGCGACAAAAAAATATTTAGCCGGTCCGCCAATTTTAAAAGTGGTAAACCCGGCCAACGGCTCATTTTCTTTAACTTCGCCTAGCTTGCTTTGCAGTTTTTTTAGCATAAATATTTTTAACTAATAATTTTTAAACATTAGCCAATTTGTCGCGCACTCGATAAACGTCGCCTGCGCCCATAGTGACTAAAACCAAACCCGGTTTAATTTTTTGGCGCAAATAATTTATGGTTTCATTTAAATCACCCGAGTAAACAACATTTTTATGATATTCTTTGGTCCTTTGGGCCAAATCCTGAGAAGTAATATCTAATGACTGCTCGCGGGCGGAAGCAAAAATATCAGCAAATAAAACCAGGTCAGCATCCGAAAAACTTTGAGCAAAATCATCCAACAACGCTTTAGTCCTTGAGGCCATGTGGGGCTGAAAAACGCACCAAATCGGCTGACTCGGATAGCGATGGCGAATTGCCTGCAAAGTGGTTTTAATCGCCGTTGGATGATGGCCGTAATCATCAACAAAAGTAATGCCATTTCTTTCGGAAACATCAAAGCGCCTTTCCGTACCCAAAAAACCGGCCAAAATGCTTCTTATTTTTTCCAGCTCAATCCCCTCGTTTAAACCGATAATAATTGCGGCTGTGGCATTTAAAACATTATGATTGCCAAAAAGTTTTAACCTAAATTCACCAAATTCTTCTTGTTGATTTTTTAATTTAAAAATTGTCTGGTCAAATTCCAGCCGGACATCATAAGGCTGCCAAAAATTGTCATCATTAAAACCATAAGTGACTATTTTTTTATTACCCAAAATAATTTTTTTGATACTTGGCCAATCGCCGCAAGCAACAACCAAATTTTTGGTTTTCAAAATCAGTTGGGCAAAAGCCGCTTCCATGGTTTCGATATTTGGATAAACATCAACGTGTTCCCATTCTAAACTGGTAATCAAAGAAACTGACGGATTTAAATCCAAAAATTTTGGCGTCAAATCTTTTCGGCTTTTGATATATTCATCGCCTTCAACGATAAAATGTTTACCGCCGGCCCAAGCCGCATTACTTTTTAAATCAGGCACTATTCCGGTACCGACTAAAAAACTTGCCTGCAAACCGGCTTGCGAAAATAAATAAGCCAGCAAACCAGTCGTAGTGGTTTTACCGTGCACACCGGTGACTGCAATGGTTCTTTTTTCTTGGCTTAGTAAACCCCGTAATTTTGAATCGGAAATACTTGGCAAATTTCTTTTTTCAGTTTCTGCCACTTCGACATTATTATTTCCCCAAGAGGTGCCAACCACCACCAAATCAGGATTGCAATCCAAATTAGCCGGGTTGAATTCTTCAAACACCTCAATATTGCTATCGGCTAAAATTTTGTCGGTAATGAATTTTTCTTGTACGTCCGAGCCAAAAACCGTCATGCCTTTTTGCCGGCAAATTACCGCTAACCCCGACATGGCAACACCTTTGATACCGATAAAATAAATTGTTTTTATTTTGGTTAAATCTATATTCATATTAAGAAATCATTTTAATAATTCTTTGGGTTGCGTCCAGCGGCATAACTTTAATGATGTTTCGACTCAAATTGGCTTTTTCAATTGGATCATTTAAAAGTTGCTTGATGGCTAAAACCAAATCTTTAGGCGTTAAATTTTCTTCGTTTAGCATCAAAACTGCGTTATTTTTGAAAAATTCCAAAGCGTTTTTTTCCTGATGGGTCTTGGGCATTGGGATAATAATGGCTGGTTTTTGCAAAGCGGTTAATTCAGTCAAAGTCGCCAGTCCCGCCCGGGAAACAACCAAATCGGCAATCGCATAAGCGTTTTTGAGTTCATCGGTTAAAAAATCAAAACTTTTATACCGGGAATGAACCGCCTGTTCTTTAAGCCGGCCACCGGTTAGATGAATCACTTGGCAAAAAGAAACCAACTCTGGCAAACTTTTCAAAACCAGCTCATTTAAACTGGCAGCGCCGGTACCACCGCCGGTGATTAAAATAGTCGGTACATTTGGGTCAAGTTTAAAAAAGTCATAACCGGCTTGTTTGGTGCCGGTTAAAATTTCTTGACGATAAGGATTGCCGACCCAAACGGTTTTTTTGGCTGAAAAATCCGCTAACGATTTTTCAAAAGCAACCGTGATGATATTGGCGGCCGGCGCCATTAATTTATTGGCTAACCCGGGTTCAACATCTTGCTGACAAATTAAAGTCGGCCGGCGCAATAACCAAGCCGCCCAAATCAAAGGCACTGAAACAAACCCGCCGGCAGAAATTACCACTGACGGTTTAAGCTTATTAATCAAAATCAAAGACTGAAAAAATCCGGCGATTACCAAGAACGGATCCAAAAAGTTTTTCAAACTAAAATAGCGACGGAGTTTGCCCGACGAAATTGTTTTAATCGGAATTTGATAGCTCGAAATTAATTTTTTTTCCGGGCCATCTTTGGTTGCCACCCACAAAAATTCGGCTTGGGGATTTTGCCTTTTTAATTCCTCAAAAATAGCAATAAGGGGGCTAACCGAACCCATGGTACCGCCCCCGGAAAAGATGATTCTCATATTCTAAAAATACCAAATTCTTAAGAAAAAATCAATGTTATATTGCCCAAAAATCCTATTTTATTTGATAATGTTTGGAAATATTAATCAAAATTCCAAAGGCGGCCAAATTTGAGAATAAAGCCGTGCCGCCATAGCTGACAAACGGCAAAGGAATACCGGTTAAAGGCATTAAGCCGACGATGGCGGCAATATTGTAAAAAGATTGAAAAATAAACCAAGTGATAATACCAACCACGATAAAACGGGCATAGTCGTCTGTGGTTGCCATGGCTAATTTAAAACCGCGCCAAGCTAAAACTAAAAAAGCGACAACCAAAGCCATGGCAAAAATAAAACCCAACTCTTCGCTAACAATGGCAAAAATCGAATCACCCATCACTTCGGGTAAATAGGCGAATTTCTGTTGTGATTGGCCAAAACCCAAACCAAAAATCCCGCCTGAACCAATCGCCAAAAGCGCTTGATTAATATGATAGCCAGTCCCCTGAGGATCAAGCTCGGGATGTAAAAAAATCATTAAGCGGGCAATTCTGTAAGGCGCTTGAGCAAATAAAAAACCGGCGCCGACCATTCCGGCCACAACCAGACCAATCATATGTTTAATTTTAGCGCCGGCGGCAAAATAAATTGCCAAAGCAATCGTGCCAACCACCAGTAAAGTGCCAAAATCCGGTTGGGCAACAATCAGTAAAGCCACCAGCCCAAACATGACAGTAAAAGGAACTAAGCCATTCCAAAAATCTTCGTTCATTGCTTTGCCGCGATAAGAAAACCAACCAGCCAGGGACAAAATTAAAAGCAATTTCACAAATTCCGCCGGCTGAAAAGAAGAACCGGCAATTTTAATCCAACTTTTAGCCGAACCATGCGTCAAAGAAAGACCGGGGATAAAAACTAAAATTAAAAGAATAATCGAAACCGCAAAAAGTAAAACCGTTCTTTTTTCCCAAGTTCGATAATCGATTTTTGCCAATAAAAAAAACAAAAATAAACCGGGCAACAAACCAAAAATTATTTGATGTTTAAACAAATAATAAGTATCGCCATACTGTTTATAAGAATCAACACTGGAAGCTGAAGAAAGCATCACCAAACCAAAAATCATGATGCCAAAAACCAAAAAAATTAAAAACCAGTCCGGCCGGCCGCCAGACAGGCTCGCCTTGGCTTTGGGGAAATTTAACAATCGATTTTTTGTCCCGATTCGATGATTAATCATAAAAGTTAATTTTGGCCAGTTACTTTTGCCAATTTACTAACAGCTGTCACAAATTGGTCGCCCCGATCATACTCATTAATAAAAAGATTAAAAGAAGCACAAGCCGGCGAGAGTAAAACTACGTCATCTTTTTTAGCCAAACTGGCGGCTATTCGGACGGCTTTGGGCATATCAGGCGCTTTAATTAAAATCTTTTTAAAACCAATCTGCTTTAATGATTTTAAAATTTGGTCCGAACCAAGCCCCGGCAATAAAATTATCGCTTGGCAATTTTTTTTAATTACTTCAGCTAAAGCTTGATATTTAAAATTCGGAATATTTTTAGAAGTGCCGCCGGCGATTAAAATTATCTTTTTGGGTAATAAGGCTTTAAGCGCTGCCATGGTGCCGTCAGGCGTGGTGGCGGTAGTGTCATTGATATATTCGACTCCTTTGATTTTTTTGATCAATTCAATCCGACCGGGCAGTCCCAAAAAATTATTTAAGGCTATTTTAATTTGCGAACCTGAAACTTTAAAAATTTCTGCAACCAAAACCGCCGCTAAAATATTTTCCAAATTATGCTCCCCTTTTAACTTGGTTGCATTTTTATTTATCAATTTGACAGTTTTGCCATTGCGTCGAAAATAAATATAATCATTTTTAATGAAGCTACCGTTTTGATCGGCAAAAAACTTTTTGGAAAACCAAAAACGTTGACCCAAAACTTGCCCACCCATTTTTTTGGTTGCCAAATTATCAAAATTCAAAATGGTAAAATCAATTTTTGTTTGAAATTTAAAAATATTTTTTTTCGCTTCAATATACTCATTCATTCCCGAATAACGATTCAAATGGTCAGGATAAATATTGGTGACAACGGCAATTTGCGGACTCAATTTTTGGTTTCCCAAAACTTCAAGCTGCCAGGAGGAAAGTTCCAAAACCACTAAATCGTTTTTTTTAATTTTATCTAAAATTGCCATCATCGGCTGCTGAGGCAGACCCGCCAGCCAAACTTTAGCGACTTTTTTCAGGTTTGACTGCTGTAGCATCTTATAAATCAAGGTACTGGTGGTTGATTTGCCGCGAGTGCCGGTTATGCCAATAATTTTTGCCGGACAATTTTTAAAAAATAAACTGGCTTCATTCTCGATTAAAACTCCAAATTTACTGGCAATTTTCAAATATTGGGAATTTTTTGGCACACCGGGATTTTGAACGATTAAATCGGCATTTTTAAAATCACTTGTCTGATGTTTACCTAAAACCAGCCTGCAAGCTTTTAAATTTTTTATTTTTTTCAAAGATGATTCTAGCTCTTTGGCCGATTTTAAATCCGTAACCGTCACAATCGCGCCGTGTTTTACCAACCAATTAACAGAAGCGACTCCACCGCCGTGGAGCCCCAAACCCATTACTGTCACTCTTTTATTTTTGAATGAATTTTTTGTCATTGATTTAAAATTCCATAAATTCTAAACTTTGTCGGCTAAAAACAAAATCAAACCGACAATTGAACAAACACCGGCAATAACCCAAAAGCGCATCACGATTTTTGGCTCGGGCCAACCTTTGGCTTCCAAATGATGATGAAGCGGCGAGGAAATAAATATTTTTTTGCCAAAAAGTTTTTTGGAAGTCATCTGAATTAAAACTGAAATAGTTTCCACTACAAAAATAAAACCAATAATCGGCAAAAGTAATGCGGCGTTGGTTAGCATGGCAATAATGCCTAAAGTTACACCCAAAGACATTGAACCGGTATCGCCCATAAAAAACCTAGCCGGATTAATATTAAACCACAAAAAAGCCAAAAGGGCGCCACCAATCACGCCACAAAAAGCCGCCAAATCGTAACGACCCTGGGCAAAGGCAATCGCGCCGTAAGCGCCAAAAGCGACTAAAAGCGTGCCCCCGGCCAAACCGTCCAAACCATCTACCTCATTGACCGAAAAAGCCGTTGATACAATTACAAAAATAAAAAACGGAATATACCAAAACCCAATATCCAAATAACCCAAAAACGGCACGTAAAGAATGGTCCAGCCTAATTTACTGTAAAACCACCAAGCGCCAACTGCGGCAATCAAACTATAGATTAAAAAGCGATGGCGCATGCGCAAACCGCCGCCGTTTTTACCCATTTTCCAGCTATCAAATAAATCGTCAACCATGCCAACCAAAGCCGAAGCAACCAAGGCGCCCAAAGGCAAAAGCGTTTGTTGTCGGGATAAAAAATTGAGCTGACCAAAAATTCCGTCAAAAAACCGGGCTAAATAAAAAAACAAAAGACTTAAAAATAAAGTTGTTCCCCAAACCAAAATTCCGCCCATCGTTGGCGTGCCGGCTTTCTTTTTATGCATGGCCGCAAAAATCGGCGCCGCTTTGGAATCCCTAATCCCCTTGCCTAAACCATATTTATATAAAAATTTGGTCAGAATCGGCGTCCAAATCAAAGCCAAAACAAAAGACAGCGTAGCTAAAATAAAAATTTTACTGATAAAAAAACTAGTCACAAATTAATAATTAATGAAAGTGATAAAAATTGAAGCTAAAACAAAAATCAATTGGCAAAGACTGCAAGCGCCAACCAAAAAATAACCAATCATTTTTTCTTTGCGATAAATAATGGCGCTGGCAAGCAAATTAATCAAAATAAAAAGCAAACCTAAACCCGGCATGACCAAAATTTGATACCACGGACCGATTAAATCAATGCCATAATAAATATTGTAATGCAAAGGTACTGATTCGGAAAAATTTTTAAATTGCCAAATCAACCCAAGCCACAAAATGAAATTAGCTACAATACTAAAAATCAAATTGGTTTTTATGATTCGATCGCGCCAATAAGAATCAAAAAGAATTGGATTGTAATGTTGATTAAACATAATAAAAACTGGCAATTAATTTTAATAACTATATGTTTAATAATAACAATTATTTCCAATTTTGTCCATTTGAATTATTTAAAAAATAAACCAGTCAGGATTAAAATGATTTTTCCCAACCTAACCGATTTTTAATCCCAATAAAACGGACAAAATTAAGCCATCAGCCAAACCTAGTCTAAAAACTTTTTAAAAAATTAATTTTGTGTTATAATAAAGACTGTCTAACCCTTAAGCTAAAACAAAATGTTTAGCGAAAATCAGCTGGAAGATATTTTATTAAAAACCAATACCATCGGTAAAACCGAACTTGATTTATACTTAGAAGAAGCTAAAAAAAGAAACCAAGGCCTGGAGCAATATTTAACCGGCCAAAAAATAATCAATGAGGAACGGCTTTATCAGGCCGCCGGCCAATTTTTTAACGTCAGTTTTGTTAACTTGAAAAATGAAAATATCCGCAAGGATATTCTTTTTCTTATTCCCGAGCCAATCGCTACCACCCATAAAGTCGTCGCTTTTGACAAAACCGACACCGAGCTTAAAATTGCCGCTCTTAATCCCGAGGATTTACAAATTTTTGAATTTTTAGGCAAAAAAACCGGTTTGGAAATTAAGGTTTTTTTAACTACCCCAGACAGCATCAATGAGGCTTTAAAAAATTACCACAAGGGACTTAAAGCCGAATTTCAAGAATTGACCAAAGAAAAAGAAACAACCGAAGAAACCGATCCGGGCGCTAAATTAAAAGAACTGGCTCATGATTTACCGGTCATTAGAATCGTTGACACCTTGCTTGAATATGCCATTTTTGAAAATGCTTCGGATATTCACATTGAACCGACGGAAAAAGAAGTGGCGGCTCGCTACCGAATTGATGGCGTTTTAAGAAATGTTATGACTTTGCCTAAATCGGTTCACGCCGGCATCGTGGCCAGAATAAAAATCCTTTCCAATCTGAAATTGGACGAGCATCGCTTGCCGCAAGACAGCCGATTCAAAATTACCACCAATGATTACAGTGTTTCTTTTAGGGTTTCAATTATTCCAACCTATGACGGTGAAAAAATCGTTTTGCGTGCCCTAAACGAGCAAACCGGTATTATCAGTTTGGAACAACTGGGTTTTCAAAAAGACAACTTAGAAAAAATCAGAAGAAACATTAAAAAACCTCACGGCATGGTTTTGGTCACCGGTCCGACCGGTTCAGGTAAAACTACTACGCTTTATTCAATTCTTAATATTTTAAACCGACCGGAAGTAAATATTACCACCATCGAAGATCCGATTGAATACCGCATCCCCGGTTTAAACCAAAGTCAGGTTAATCCAAAAATCGGTTACACTTTTGCCGCCGGTTTAAGAGCATTTTTGCGCCAAGATCCGAATATTATCATGGTTGGTGAAATCCGCGACTTGGAAACAGCCGAAATTGCAATTAACGCCGCTTTGACCGGCCACTTAGTGCTTTCAACCCTACACACCAATGATGCACCAACCACCCTGCCCCGTTTAAGCGAAATGGGTGTGCCGGCATTTTTGGTTTCTTCAACTTGCAATGTCATTATTGCACAAAGATTGGTTCGAAAAATTTGCCAAGAATGCATTGAAAGCTACACTTTAACCAAAGTTGAACTGGATAAGCTGGAAAAACAAATTAATCTTCAGTCAATTCTTGAAACGTTAGAAAAACAAGGTATCACCACCAAAAAACAAAGTAAAGATTCATTGCTTTTTTACCGCGGCAAAGGCTGTAAAAAATGCGATAAAACCGGTTACAAAGGCAGAATTGGTATTTATGAAGTGCTCGAAATTACACCGGAAATTGGCGATTTATTACTCAAAGGTGCTTCCGCTGGCGAAATTGAAAAAATGGCAAAATCTCAAGGCATGATTAGCATCCTCGAAGACGGCTTTATTAAAGCCAAAACCGGCATTACCACCATTGAAGAAATTTTACGCGTCACCAAGGATTAAAAAATTATAAAATTAATAAAAAAATAAAAAATGGCAACCAATGAAAAATCGGAAAAAATTAGTTTTTTGGAAAAACTAAAAATGCCGAGTAGGATTTCTTTGTCTCAAAAAATCTTTTTCGTTCAACAGCTGGGCGTAATGCTTAAAGCGGGTATTTCTTTATCAACTGCCTTAAAAACTTTAGCCGATCAATCCAGCTCCAAAAATTTTAAAACTATTTTGGTCGACCTGCAAACCAATGTCGAAAAAGGTAATTTACTTTCCAGGGGTTTGGAAAAATACAAAAAAATATTTGGCGAATTATTTATCAACATGATTAAAGCCGGTGAAACTTCCGGTAAACTTGAAGAGGTGCTAAAGCAGCTCTTTATTCAGATGAAAAAAGATCATGCAATTATTGCCAAAATAAAAAGCGCTATGATTTATCCGGCGATTGTTATTGCCATGATGGTGGTAATCGGTATTTTAATGTTAGTTTATGTCATTCCGACAATCTCTGGGGTTTTTAAAGAAATTAATGTTCCCCTGCCACTGGCAACCAGGGTTTTAATTGCTGTCAGTGAATTTTCGGTCAAATACGGAATTTTTCTTTTAGCCGGCTTTATCGCTTTTGTTATAATCTTTGGCCGAATTATAACTTTACCTAAAGGTAAACGCCAGTTTAACAAAGCACTTTTGGCTTTGCCAATTATCGGACCGATTATCAAAAAAGTGAATATCGCTCGCTTTTGCCGAACTTTAAGCTCACTGCTTAAAACCGACATTCCCATTGTCCAATCTTTTGAAATCACGGCCAAAGTTTTAGGCAATGCTGTTTATCAAGACGCTTTAATGGATGCAAAAGAAAAAATCAAAAAAGGGGTAAATATCCAGGTCTCTTTGAATCCTTACCCAAAATTATTTCCGCCAGTGATTTTACAAATGGTTGCCGTCGGTGAAGAGACTGGATCTTTGGATACTATCCTGGAAGAATCGGCAATTTTTTATGAGGAAGAAGTTGACCAAACCATGACCAATCTGCCTTCAATTTTAGAGCCGGTTTTAATGGTGATTTTAGGCGTAGCCGTAGCAGGAATGGCTGTGGCCGTAATTATGCCGATGTACTCTTTAAGCCAATCAATATAATGGCGGTACCCCGAATAAAAAATCAAAACGGCTTCACCCTGGCTGAATTATTGGTAGTTTTAGGAATTATTGTTTTAATTTCTCTTATTACCATTCCTTTATTATCTAGATATCAAAAAACCACTAAGCTAAAAAGTGAAGCACGGGTTTTAGTTACCAATCTAAGGTTAACCCAACAATATGCCATAACTGAACAAATAATCTACAAACTTAAATTTTTTCCCCAAACTAAAAGTTACGAATTGATCAATACAAAAACCAACACTACCATTAAAAATATAACCATGGATGATGAGATAACCATTTCTCAAATTAGCGATCTGACTGATAATTCTGTTCAATTTAATCCTACCGGCGCCGCTTTGGAAAGCGGTACCATTTACCTGACTAATACCCAACATTCGACATCAACAATTCAAGTTAAGCCATCAGGTTTTATTGACATAACCGACTAATTAAATATGGAAAAAATAACCCAAAAAAAAGGATTTAGTCTAATTGAGGCAACGGTTTCAATTATGATTTTAGCCATTGGTTTACTGGCTGTGATGAACTTTTTCCCTTTTGCTATAAAAATATTCAGTGATTCTCAAAACCAAACTATTGCCTCAAATATTGCCCTGGCCAAGATTGAAGAGCTTAGATCATTAAACTATGACCAAATAACTGTCGGCACCATTGAAACAAAACAGAGAATTTCTAATGACCCAAGCAGTTACCTTTATGATTACTGGCGAGAAACCACCGTCCAAACCATTGATTCAAATTTTAGCAATAGCGCCACTGACCTGGGTTTAAAAAAAATTACCGTCAAAGTTTTTTGGGATTCGCCAATCAGCAAAAATGAGAAATTCATCCAAATATTATCAACTGCTTCCAACTATTAAAAATTATGAAAAATCAAAAAAATTATGGTTTCACTTTAAATGAGGTTTTGGTCGCCATAATCATTGGCTCACTGATTACTATTTTGGTTGGTTCAACTTTTGTCCTTAATCAAAGAGTTTTTCGCAAAAATAACTTAAAAACCGAACTGGTTCAAAATTCTCGCATCACTTTGGATTTAATGTCCAGAGAGATCAGACAGGCCCAAGAGATAGTCACTGCCTTGCCGGCCAATAATTCTAATCCAAGCTTAATCGCCCATCAGCTACAGTTTCAAGACGGCCATGTTACCTCCCAAATCCAATATATCCGCTACTACCTTGAAAACAGCGACCTTAAGCGACAAATCATTATTTACTACTTTGATACCGATCCAGCCAATTATGTTTACTGGAACGACATTAATCCTTTCGGCTCACCCCAACAACAAATTTTGGAAGATAAAATTATTGGGGAAAATTTTTCCAACATTAATTTTTATGGCCAGGATGTAATCAATATTGATTTAATATTAAACAAACAAGGCGAACATATTGAAATGAAATCAATTATTAAGCCACGAAATATTTAAATAATATGCAAAAAATAAAAAATGGCGGTTTCGTTTTAATCTTATCGGTTGTAACGCTGTCCTCTCTTTTAATTTTGGGTTCATATTTACTTTCAGTATCTATTTCAGAAAACAAAATTTCGAATGTTGAATTTTTAGCAACAAAAAATTATTATATTGCCGAAGCCGGTATCAATGAAATGCTTTGGAAAATAAAAAATGACACCTCGACCAGAGAGGCTTTTTTGGCAGGCAATCTCGGTACGGCAAATGATATAAATAAAACTAATGTTTTTAACGATCCTAATGCCAGTTATACCGTAACGGCTATAAACACAGTCACGGCTGAAGCTTGGATCACTGCGACTTCGACCTATCAAATTGGCAATAACATATCCCAAAGGGTAGTAAAATCATACATCACCAAAGCAACAGGAACTGGCCAAGACTGGAATTTTACCCTATTTGCCGGCGGCCGCGGCTCTCAACAAAATGGTAATTTTACCTTCACCGGTTCGGGAATTGTTCTCACTTCCAACGGCGGACGACTTCATGCCAATCAGGTTTTTAAAGTTCAGGGTTGCGAAGTGGTAATTAATAATGGTGCAGTCACCTCCAGCAATAATATCAATACTGTTGCCGGTGGTCGATTGACTCTTAATAACAGCTACCAGAGTGCTCCTACTAGCACAATTGATGTTTTGCAAATTGATTTTGACTCCGACGATCCAAACTCATGGAAAAATAGAGCCACTGCCACCTATACTCAAAGTCAATTCAATAACTTGCCCAGCAACACCGTTTTAAACGGAATTATTTATGTTACTGGCAGCCCTTCGATTACTGGAAAAAATTTAACCGTAAACGGAGTTTTGGTCGCCACCGGTAATATTAGCATCACCAGTGCCGGCAGCAACCTAACTGTTAATTCCGATTCGGTATACGGTGGCGGGATTTTAGCAAAAAATAATCTTACTATTACTGCTGCCGGCGGCAATGTTGAAGTTGATGGATTAATTTATTCAGGTAACAATCTTCAAATTACCAGTGCTGGGACTAACTTTGTTATTAATGGCGGAATGGCTGGATTTGACGCCAGAATAACAGCCAGTGGCGGATCGATTATTTTAAATTCGGCACCCCAAAACATTTCACCAGTAATAAATCCCATCTATAATCCTTCAGCACCCTTGATTCAAATTGATCACTGGGAAGAACAATATTAGTTTGTGGATTATTAATAAAATTGATATAATCAAAGAGTATTTGAAAAAAATATCTAGAAAATATGATTTTTAATTTAAATAAAAATATTTTTGGTCTAGACATTAGCGATCGGGCTTTACGACTTGTTCAATTAAAAAAACAAGGTAAAAAAAATATCCTTGTCTCCTATAATGACCTGGAAATCCCGGAAAAAATAATAGTTGGCGGCGAAATCAAGGAGGAAGAAGAGCTTGCAAAACTAATCAGCCAATTAATAAAAACCGTAAGAGGCAAAAAAATCAATAGCAAGGAAGTAATTACAGTTCTACCTGAGTCTAAAACCTTTATTAAGGTAATTCAAGTAAAATCGACTGGCAAAGAAAATCTTCCTAATTTAATCAAGGAAGAAATAAAGAATCACATACCCTTGAGCGCTGATGAAATTTATTTGGATTGGCAGATACTGGGTCAACCAAACGAAATGACCAATTTATTAATCGGTGCAGCGCCCAGAGCCATAGTTGACTCTTATTATTCAGCAATTGAAAAGGCCGGGCTGATACCTTATGTTTTTGAAATTGAAGCTGACGCTATTATGCGTAGTCTAACCACCAAAGATGACTCTGCCACAAAAATGATTATTGATTTAGGCGCAGTCAGAACTGGATTAATAATCTATGATCATAAAACCGTTCAATTTACAGCCAGCCTGTCAATCTCTGGAATTAAAATCACCGAAACCATAGCCAATACCTTAAATCTTAATCCTAAGGAGGCCGAAAAAGCCAAAATCATCTGCGGCCTTAATCCCCAAAAATGTGAAGGAGCTTTATTAAAAATCCTGCTCAAACCAATTGATGATTTAATTGCTCAAATTGAAAAAACAATAACTATCTACCAATCCAACTTTCCTGAAAGCAACCCAATATCAAAAATTATTCTTTGCGGCGGCGGAGCAAATCTTTCCAATATTGACAAAATCCTATCAGAAAAATTAAAGTTGCCGGTTGAAATAGGCAATCCCCTGATCAATATTTCCGAAACAAAAAAAATATTTATCCCTACCAAAAACATTTTATCTTATTCCACAGCAATTGGTTTAGCCCTGAGAGCTTTTCAAAAAAAGATCTAGTATGACTTCTTTAAATTTAATACCACCCGAAAAAAAAGAAGAACTGCGACTAGCGCAGCTTTATAAAGTAATTAAAGATTTAATCATCTTAATTTTATTTATTACCACGATTGTTGCCATAATTCTTTCCTTAACTAAACTACTTTTACAGAATTATTTCACTCAGGTTGTCGAACAAACAACAATGACTACAAAGTATGCCAATATTTTTAACGGCGATTTAAAAAAATTCAACCAATACGTAGCGGCCGTTGATAAAATCCAAAAAGATTATACCCCTTGGCCCAAATTTTTTATTAAATTCTCCAGTTTAGTGCCGGATGGAATTAAAATCTATAGTTTAACAATAAACGATACAAAAATTTTAATCACTGGACTGGCCCAATCGCGAAATCAGCTTCTTGAATTCAAAAATAATTTAGAGTCTTCCGCTATGCTTACCGAGGTTACTTTACCCATCGAGGATTTGCTGGAAAAAGAAAATATTAATTTTAATGTTAAGGCAGTTATCAAGACAGATGAACTAAAAAATTATGACGATTAGAAAAAAAATAATAATTTCAATCATTATTATTTTAAGTACCACTTTTTTAATAATTTATTTAATTATTTTACCGACCGTAAAAGATATTTTAGAAATAAACAAGCTGGTTTATGCCGAACGGGTTGATTTGGAAAAAAAATATGAGCGTGGGCAACTTTTAAGAAAAACTATCGAGGACTTTCAAAAAATTAAACCTCAAGAAAATAGATTAATAAGTGTTTTTGTCATTGAAAGCAAAGAATTGGAATTTATTACAACCTTAGAAAAAATTTCCAACACTCAACAGCTGGATCAAAAAATTTACCTTAAATCTGCTGTAAAAACCAAAGACAAAGAAGAAATATACGATTCTCTACCGGTCGAGATTGCAATTAAAGGAAATTTTACCGGAATCCTGAAATATCTTAATGATTTAGAAAAATTAAATTATTACTTTAATATTTCGACAATCAATATCGGAACAGAAGATGGCAGTGAATCCGTTTCGGCAAATCTTAAAGGAAAAATTTATATCCTAGCTAACGCCGAAAAAAATAAACAATAGCTATGAAAATAAAATTACCTAAGTTAAAAATTTTCCAACTTTTTCTTTCTCTAAAATATGTTTATAGTTTAGTAGCTATTATTATTTTACTTGTATCAGCTGCACTGGGATCTTTTTTGTACAAAAATGTCTATCAAACAATCACCCAATCTAACGAAATAATACTTTTAAGACAAGAAGTTGCTCCGGACAGAATTAACATGGCCAAGGTAAATAGCGTTTTAGAATCTTTTGATAAAAAAATCTCGGGCCTAGTCGAAACGGACTGGTCAAAAATC
>JBAYJS010000012.1:0-28348 GCA_041664985.1 Candidatus Buchananbacteria bacterium
ACTGCGGACAGACAAAATGGCCGTCTGAGGCACAAACTTCAACCGCTTTATACAGTGCCGGCTCACTAGCCAAAGCCATTGCCCCACCCGAAGCCGTAATCTCGCGGACAATCTTCTGCCACGACACCGGATTGGCAATCCGAGCAGCGGTCGCAATTGTATCACGCACTTTCATCGGCCGATAAGCTGCAGTCCAAGCTTCTTTGGTTGCCTGCGATCCGCCAGCCCGTAGCCACGAACGGTACAAAGGTTGAGCCGCGGTTGATTGACAGCCAAGAATTTTGGTTGGAACCTTGAAACCTTGGCTTTTCATAAACCGAAGCGCTTTGCCGACTGAACTGCCATTACTACCGTTACCAACCATCACGACGAACCAATCGGGCAGTTGCCAACCAAAGAATTGGGCCGCCAAAAATACCGTCGCTTGGTGGCCTTCAATCCGGGCCGGATTAAGACTGTTGCCGGGATAAACGCCATACTGCGAGACCAAAGCGTTCAGGATCGGAATACAGTCATCAAATGATCCAGGCACCAAAATTACCTTGGCGCCGAAAAGCTTGACTTGCAAGATTTGTTCATCCGTGACTTTTCCGGCAGGGAGGATGACCGTACATGTAATGCCTGCGGCCGCACAGTAAGCCGCCAGAGAGGCCGAGGTATCTCCTGTGGAAATACAGGCGATATGCTTAATACCGGCCGCCTTCGCTAGAGAAACCAAAACGGTCATGCCAAAATCCTTGAATGCGCCGGTAGGTCCTTTACCTTCCAGCATCAGCCACAAATCAAGATCACCGCCGATCCACTCGCGCAAGCGTTTGCCTGCCGGAACAATCGGCACTTTACCTTCGCCTAACGAGACAATGTTCCGATCCGCCAGACCAGGCATAATCCACCGCTTGAATCGCCAAACATCTGAAGCCGAAGAATTGCTCGTCAACAGGCGGTCAAACTCATCCTGCCATTGCCAAGGATACCTTTTGGCAATTTTATGCCGAACATCAAACAGGCTTTGACAGTCAGGACAACGAAACTTCCGCTCTGCCAAGAGATCAGCCACAAGGCCGCACTCTTCCTTCATGCACTGAAAATACGATATTGGATCCATGGGTTCTCCCTCCACGTGTTGATTCCATTATTAAAAAATCAATAACATCTTATATATCAAATAATCATTTGTCAAATAAAAAAAGAGGAACAAAAGTTCCTCTGCCCAAAAGCTTGCGGCAATTACACCGCGTATTCGTAAAAAGTGCATCCCTTGTCAGGACAGCGCCAAATCGGCTGTGAAGCGTCAGCTTGCTGATGAACGCCAGTCGCGACGACATCACCAAGCGTCCCTTCAACCAACTGCCGACCGCATTTCGGACAAACTACTGCCGAAAAACAAGACTTGGCACCGGTATGGCAAGCACTCTTGCCGTCCGGCAGATCAACTAACAGTAAAGCCGAATCGCCGTCGCAATCAAGCTTGATTTCTTTGACTGTCATGGTATTACCTGAGGTGGCGCCTTTGGGCCAAAGCTCGTTGCGCCTAGTCGACCAAAGCCAAACCTCTCTGGTTTGTAAAGTCTTTTGCCAAGCCTCCAAGTTGGCATAGGCCTGCATCAACACTTCAAGCGTTTTGCAGTCTTGGACAATGACTACGATCAAACCACCACGTTTTTCAAAGTTCGGTTGCCTGGTTGACATGGGTTTTCCTCCTCTTTGGTTACCAGGTTTGGTTTTCGCAAAAGCAAAACCCCGCCAGAAGCGGGGTCAGCTGATATTAAATTGGAATATCAAATCACCTCGATCCTGGCGAGTTAATTTGATGATGATATTTTTGGCCTATTATATTCATATGTATTAAGCACTAATTTCTAAATCGTAAACTCCAAACAAATTATAAATCCTAAATCACAAATACGAAACGCGTTTATAATTTACTATTTGGAATTTTGCATTTGTTTAAGATTTAGAAATTAAATATTAGGATTTAATTCTGCCTAAAATAAGTCTGTATCCGCCTTCACCATGATTTAACCAATAAGCAATCCGGGTAACCGTGGTAGTGCTCAGGCCGGTTTTTTGCGCAATTTGCCGATAAGGCTGATTTTTGGCAATCATTTTAACTGCCTGCCAGCGTTTGGCCATTTCTTCCAGCTCCTCTAGAGTGCATAAATCCCGAAAAAATCTGGCCGCTTCCTGATTATTTTTTATTTTCAAAATCGCTTTAAATAAATCTTTAGTCTGATTATTTTGCCATTGTTTTGCAGACTTCATATTTATTTTTGTATTAATGTATTAATATACTAACACACTAACACAAATAAAAAACAGCGTCAAGCGCCAGCTGTGGATAATCAAGCGGGCGGTTTTACCGCCCGCTTAGTTTGACCTATTTTTTGCTTTTGCAACCGCATTCGCATTCATCATCACATTCGCAACAATGATAGCAAACGGTTGGTTGGCAGCCGCAACGAGTGTCGTCGTTGATTGGCATGCCGCATTTTTCACATTTATCCATAGATTTATTTAAAGTTAAATTTATTTAATTATTTCAACTGGCACAGCGTAAGAAATATTCCCTAAAGTTTCCAGCTCTTTTTGTAAGGATTCGATTTCTCTGACAATGCCGTATTCTCGGTCACTCCGCCTGCCACTCTGGATTAATTCATAACCGGCTTGATTTTGGGCCATAATTTCTTGAGTTTTATTAATTTCTATATCAATTGCCCTTAAATTGGCTTTGCCATTTTTAAGGCTACTAGTGGCCGCGTCAAGCTCTTTAGCTGCAGCACCTTTACCCAAAATTCTTCTTTTGGCCAAAACCCCGGCTTGATCAAACTCTGCTTGTTTAGCAGCGACAATACCTTCCTGTTTAGTCACTGCCGATTCAATGTTTGTCCTCCTCGCCCTCAGCTGTTCCAGGTCAGTGACCGCTTTTTTATAAGCCTCCCAACTTTTTGGCGCTTTTTCGAGGTCTTTTTTTTCTTGCTCCAATTGTTTAATTTCTTTTGGAATGGCAGTAATTCGCTCTACTCTTTGTTTTTCCTTTTCTTGCCTTGAACCATTGACTTCTTTTTGGTGAGCCTTAACTTCTTTATTATAAGCCGCACGCTCTTTAGAAACTTGCTTTCGGCCTTCGGGCGTGTCTTTCAAGTCAGCCTTATAGATTGGCTCACCTGCCTCAACAACATATCCTTCTTTTTGTAAATCATGGACTAACCAATTACTCTCGCTATCAGCGTAATCACCGAATGTTTCTTTATAAAAACCATCCCTAAAATAAATATTTGTCGCCGGGGTTTTAAATCTAGCATCAATATCACCCTCCTCCACTCCTGGTTGATTATTGTCAACTGAAGAAACGGCTTTAACTTTATTCATGATTGGGACAACGACTTCTGACATTAATTCAGTAAATTTTTCAGGATCACCGTTAGCAGCCGTTCTGGCCGTGCGGACGGCTGAAAAAGCCGAGGTTTGAGCGCTATCAACCATTTCTGCTAATAAATAACCGCGCCACATCAATTCTTGTTCAGCCTGGCTTTTATGAGCTAAGGTTCTTTCCCATTGACCATCACGATCCCAAGGGTTAGCCTGTTTGCCAAGCAAAATTCCTTCATTGACCACTGATTGAATCTGATTAATTTTTTGCGCCCGGGCTGCCGGATTTTGAATCTCATCTACATTTGCTCTTGCTATTTCTTTAGCCAAAAGTCCTTGAGCCAAACTCCCGACAAACTCCTGGCCTTGCTTTTCCCTTTTACGACCGTATGATTCAAAACGATAATCAGTTAATAACCGCTTAGACCTGTCTTCAAACCGACTCCGAACTTCATTTTCCGCGCCGGCTTGAGCCATAATTAAATCCGCCACTTCGCCTTTGGACATTAAGGTTTCAAGCTGTTTTTCAATATCGGCAATTTGACGAGTAACTAATTCATTTTGAGCCAAGCTGGTTTGAATTTCTCCAAAATGCGCTTCCAGGCTTTGCTGATTTTTTCTACCTTCTTCAATTCTTTTTTGCGTCAAAACAATACCAGCATTAATTGCGTCAAAACGTTCTTTAACTTTAGGCGCAAGAGAAAGACCAGCCGCAAGGTCGGTAATTTGTTTTAGCATACCCTGCTGCCTTTCCAGAGCCACTGCCGCTTCTGCCAACTGTTTTTCATTTTTTTCTTTAGCTAAACTAAGATCGCTGGCTGCAGTTTCCGGATACAAGCGTGAGTCCAAATCTTTTGCTTCTTTTCTGAGCTGGCCGTAACGCGCCACTTCAGCTTCGGTTTCATTTGGGCCTTTAGCCGCTGCTTCCGCTGCGAGCCGGTCAGCACCCAAAGTTCTTTCAAATTGTCTTTGCTCTGCTGCCAGCGCTTCAAAATCAATACCTTCCTCGGGACTTGACTCTCCTCCTTTTGGTTGTTTAACCATATTTTTTAATAAAACAAAGTTATTTTATTTAATTAATTTACCGACTTGCTCTGCCATTTCTACCAACCGCGTACTATAACCCCATTCGTTATCGTACCAAGCCAAAACTTTGACAAAATTTCCGCCAATAACATTGGTATAATCCAAATCAACAATTGCTGAATAACTACTGCCGGTAAAATCAGCTGAAACTAACGGCGCTTCGGCAATTGCCAAAACATTTTTAAATAACTGATTTTTGGTTGCCGCCAAAAACGCATCATTAACTTGCTTTACCGTGACTTCTTTTTGCTTTAAAACTGCCGTAACGTCAGAAAGTGAAACACAAATGGTTGGCACTCGAACCGAAATGCCGTCAAATAAATTATTTAATGGCGGAATCACTTTGGCCACTGCCAAAGCAGCCCCGGTCGTAGTGGGAATAATACTTTGAGCGGCAGCGCGCGCCCGACGTAAATCGCGATGAGGGCCATCAACTAAATTTTGATCCGCCGTATAGGAATGAATTGTGGTCATAAAAGCTTTTTCAATGCCAAAATTTGATTCCAAAATTTGCATGACCGGCGCAATGCAATTAGTCGTGCAGGATGCCATCGAAATTACCGGCTCACATTTTTTAGCGCCTAAACAATCAATTGAACTTTGCGTACCAAAAACCAAAGTTTGAGTGGTATCATCTTTGGCTGGCGCTGAAATAATTACTCGCTTGGCGCCGGCTTTTAAATGTTCGCTTGCACCTTTACTGTCGGTAAATTTGCCGGTACATTCCAAAACCACATCAACTTTTAATTTGGCCCAAGGCAATTTGGCCGGTTCTTTTTCTTCAAAAATCGGATAAAGTTTTCCATCAATTTTTATCCCCTGTTCATTACCTTCCACTTTAGCCGGAAATTGACGATAGACCGTATCATATTTAAGCAAGTGAGCTAAAGTTTTATTGTCGGTTAAATCATTAATCGCTACGACTTCAATATTTTTATTGGCCAAAGCAATTTTGAAAGCCGCGCGGCCGATTCGGCCAAACCCATTGATCGCAATTTTTGTCGTCATATTTTTGTTCAATTATAAATAGTTATAAACAGTCATATTATAGCATATTTGAAAAAACAAAAAAACTGCCATTTGGGCAGTTTGGATTCACAAAAATTTTAAACTTTTCTAGGGTTTTAGAATTCCTTCCGTTTTACCGTCAATTGACAAAACCACTTCGGAAACGCCAGGAAATTGTTTTAAAGTCTCGGTAATTTGAGCCAAAATTGCAGTGGTTTTGCAAGTGCCCTTGATATCTTGCTGTAAAGCCTGACTAAAATCAATATAAACTTTACCGTCTTTTAATTCCAATTTTTGAACTTTGACTCCTTCTTTAGGTAAGCTGGTGGAAAAACCGTCTTTAATATCTTGCTCGGTTGGCCCTTTGAAAAGTTCGCCTAAAGCGGCCACCACCAATTGATTGGTAAATTCAATTTCTCTTTGAATCGGATAAACTCGGCCGCATTCTTTCATCTTCGGATCTTGTTTGAAATTATTAAAAAAGATTCTGACTTTTGGTTTGGTATAATCCTTAAAAGCAACCGGTAATTTAATCAAATTTTGTTCCTCACCGGTTTGGGGATTTTGGCTATAAACTTCAAGCGAGCCATAATGACTTTGAGGTGCGGTAAACTCAAGCTTGCCTGCGTAGTAGCCCCAATCAGTCACATCAGCCATGGCTGGCGCCGTACTGGTGGCAATCACGTTTTCCCAAGCATCTTTTAATCTAAATAAAATCGAGCCTTGAGAAACTCGAGCTCGACCGGTAATTTCAATCGGACTAAAAACAGTATCGTTGCTGATTGGCTTGGAAACAGTTAAATCGCTGTCAATAATGGCAACCACGCCCGGTTCGATTTGATCCGAAACGGAAATATTATTATCTTGAACTTTTGACTGATTCAAATTAATTTTTTGGCAACCAAAAAGAGTAAAAACCAAAAGACCAGCCATCACTAAAATTAACCGGGAGCGATTTTTATTTTGATTAAACATACTTTTATTTTTGTTCAATAGTACCTACGCTAATGACTTGAACTTTAAAAGTCTGAGTCGGGGTTTTGCCAACCAAGCCGTATTCAAACTGCAAATCAAAAGTTCCAGGATTTTCCGCTTTCAGCCACCATTCGTCGGTAAATTTACCGTCAGGCGCTTTGGGATCGGTTAAACCAACGGTTTTGTGGTCTTTTAACCACAAATAGTCACCAGTAACCGGACTGGTCACTTTCCATTGATAGCCTTTATTGGCCTCACCCATCAACTTTATATATAATACATCACCCAAGGACACATTAACAGTCTGGCCGTTAAGCGCCGTTAGATCAACTACTTTTCCTGACTCCGGTCGACCGGAAATTTTTGCTTGCTGGGCGGCTTTTTCGGCTTTTGATTGGGCATTAAAATTAAAACAGCCGGTTAAACCAAAAAGTAAAATTAAAATACTAAAGGCTAAAAATATTTTTTTCATAAAAAATTTTAACTATCTTTAATAATTAATTATTGGCCGCTTTAATCGGAAATTCAATGATTGTCCGATCGTTGTCTTCCAAACAAACGTCAACGGTTTGTTTTAAAGTGTGCCAACCAATCACTTTGCCTTTGCCTTGCGGCGTTTTGATCGGCGAACCGATCGGCGGCAAATTTTTGGCCAATTCTTTGTAAGCTTCACCTTCAAAAGCCAAGCAGCAGCGCAACCGGCCGCATTGACCCGAAAGTCTTTCCGAACCGCGATGAGAAATTTGTTGAATATCGGCTAAATCTGAAGTGACGCTGGCCAGCTCTTTCAAATGAGTTTTGCAGCAAAGCGTTCGGCCGCAAGAACCGAAATCACCCGAAATTTTTGCTTCATCCCTAATACCGATTTGCTGCAACCGAATTGATTTTTGGAAATGATGAGTCAAATCTTTAACCAGCTGACGAAAATCGACCCGACCATCGGCGATAAAGGGGAAAATTAGGCGACTGCCATCAAAAGAAAAATGAGCGTCAATTATTTTCATCGGTAAATTATTTTTTTCCACTAATTTTTTGCAATAATCCAAAGTTGCTTCGCGCTGACTGTTAAGCTCACTAATCATTTCGGAATCTTGAGTCGTGATGGTTCTGACAATTGGAACTAAATTTTCCAATTTGACCAAAACATCATCTGATACTTCTTGGATCGAAACGACTTTACCCGCATCGGTTCCCCAGTCGGTTTTGACAATCACTTGATCGCCCAGCTGGACTTTAAAATCGCCAGCCTTACCGTCGTAAGGTTGGTCCCAAAAAACCACTTGAATTTTAGCTATTTGAGGCATAATTTTTAGTTAAGCACAAAAGTGCTGCTGATAAATTGAGTAATGACTATGCCCTTTATGAGAATTTGTTTGAAGTAAGGATGAATTTTAGATTTGATAACGACAAAATCTGGCCACTTCGATCTTTTCACCAAGCTTGGCAATATAATTTTTTATCAAATCTTCAATGATTATTTTATCATCTTTAATAAAAGGCTGTCTTAATAAACAAACTTCCTGGAAGTATTTATCAATTTTACCGGTCATAATCCGTTCAATCATATTTTCCGGTTTACCTTCATTTTTCAACTGTTCTGAATAAATTTCTTTTTCTTTGGCAATTACTTCTTCGGGTACGTCTTCCGGTTTGACATAAAGCGGATTGGCACCGGCAATTTGCATGGCCAAGTCGTGAACCAAGTTTTTGAATTCTTGATTGAGCGCGACAAAATCAGTTTCACAATGAACCTGAATCAAAACGCCGACTTTGCCATTGGCGTGAATATAGCTTTCAACCACCCCTTGCTTGGCTTCTCTCTCGGCCAATTTTTTAGCAGCTTTGATCGCGCCTTTTTTGCGCAAAATTTCCACGGCTTTATCCATATCATCACCCGCTTCGGTCAAAGCGGCTTTGCAGTCAGAAATTCCGGCGCCGGTTATTTCTCTTATTTTACTAATTGCTTTTGTATCAATTGCCATAATATTTACGAAATTACTTTTTTATTTTTTTAAAATCACCGGGGCTTTTTCTTTGGCGCCTTCTTTACAGGCTTCACAAATTAAGCTGGTGATTAACTCAATGGATTTGATTGCGTCATCATTTGCCGGAATCGGATAATTAATTTTTTCCGGGTTGACATTGGTGTCACACATGGCCACAATCGGAATGTTTTTGGTGATTGCTTCCAAAACCGCCGTTTTTTCTTTTTTGATATCACAGACAAAAATCGCATCCGGAGTTTTGGTCATGTTTTCAATCCCACCGACAATTTTATCCAATTTTTCAATTTCCCGTTCAATATCTAATTTTTCTTTTTTAGTGTATTTATCCAGCTGACCGGCCGCTTTTTGTTTTTTCCATTCAGAATATTTTTTGACCACTTTTTTGATTTCAACAAAATTGGTAAAAGTGCCGCCAAGCCAGCGTTCGGTAATGTAAGGCATGCCGGCTTCTTTGGCATATTTGGTAATAATCGGCTGGGCTTGTTTTTTTGTACCCAAAAATAAAATAGTGCCACCATTAGCCACTACTTTTTTGACAAACTCCAAAGCTTCGGAAAGCTTAACTTGAGTTTGTTCTAAATCGATGATATGAAACCCGCTTTTCTCGGTGAAAATATAAGGCTTCATTTTTGGATGCCGGCGTGAAAGCTGATGACCAAAATGGACACCTGACTTTAACATCGTCAGCAAATCTGGATTTTTCGGCATAAATTGTTTCCTTTTCTTTCAGGCGTTAAAAACGCTTGAAAACCTCTACCGCCATTAAATTAGTCCCTGCAAAAGCAGGGAGGTCTAACTTAAAAATAAGGCGATATGTGTGTTATTTATTAATTAAGTTAACTATCACAGTATAAACAAATATCAAAAAAATGTCAAGATTTGACTTTAAAATAGCCTTAAACTAAGATGAGGCTAGGAAAATCAAGAGCTTTGGGCTCAAAAAAGGAGGATATCGCATGAGCATGAAAATCTTGTCAGCAGTTGGCATGGATATCGGCGGCAGCCACTGCACCGCATCCGTTGTCGACGAAAACGGCAAACTGTTGGTCCCGGCTTTTCGGGTCAGGATCGACAAAACCGCGCCCCCAGGCACTATTGCCGACGTGATTGCCGACGTCATCAAAACCGCCATTGACAACGTTGTCGACCCTGATTTGTACAAAATCGTTGGCATCGGCGGCGGCGCTCCCGGACCACTGAATATGGATACGGGAGTGATTGGCGAAACGCCAAACCTGGTGACCCTGCGCGGGTTTGGACTGGCTGAAGCGATCAGCCAAAGAACCGGTAAACCGGCGTTTCTCAACAACGACGCCAATCTGATGATTTTTGGCGAAGCCATTGCCGGCGCCGGCCAAGGCTGCAACTCAGTTTACGGCTGTACAATTGGCAACGGCTTTGGCCACGGTTGGACCAGAAACGGTGAGATCTTTGTTGGACAGCATTTCTTCGGCTTTGAAATGGCCAAATGCCCGGTCAGCCTCAATGGCGACGACTCAACGATTGAGCGCTGGGTCTCGATTCAGGGCATTGTCGACAAATTCCGCCTTTGTGGTGGATTAGTCGACAAAAACACCGACCCCGAAGCGATTGCCAAACTCGCCACCCAAGGCGATCTTGCCGCTCAGCAAACCTACGGCTTTCTCGGCCGCTGCCTCGGCTTCGCGTTCAGCTGGATCCAATGCGCCTTGGATCCGGACATTATCCTGGTTGGCGGCAATATCGCCAAAGCCTGGGATCTGTTTCAACCTTCGATGACGGAATTCATGACCAAACACACCTGGCGCGATTGCCCGGTACCGGTTATGCCCATGGCTTTGGGCGAACAAGCCGGCATTATCGGCGGCGCATTACTGGCCATCAGCAAATTCAAAGCCCAAGTGTAAGGCGCAAAGAATGATCTCTGAACCCAAGTGACGACCAATGGCCGTCACTCTTTTTTTTAAATAAAAAAAGAGTCGAGGAAAAATCCTTGACTCTGACTAAAAGGGCGGCTTGGTGTTTGACGGCAAACCTCTGGTTTGGCAATACTGCTGCCAGGCCAGATTAAGCTGCTTTAACCACTCTGATTTGGCTTGAGGTGGAAGCTTTCTGGTGTTTGACGGTAATTTCAGAGCTCGACAGGTCATGACGTGAGCCTGCCAAAAGACCAAATCTTTGACACTCTTGGCGGCAGCAACCTGCGGACTGGCAGTCACTCGATTACCCTGGCGGCAGGGCTCGGAGCTGGCAGGCTGGCGATTGGCTTTGGCCGCTTCAACCATCTGGCTGACTCTTTTTTCCAGACCCTCTTTTCTGATTGGCTCATCACGATCCATATCATCTTCTTGGCGAATCCGACGCTCAGCTTCCCACCAAACTGAGGTGTCAATAACATTAATTGCTTTGCCCAGCTGATTGAGGCGCCATTGGTTGCACAACACCCCAAGCATCTGGTGGCAAGTCAGCTGAAAATCAAAACCAAGTTCACGCAGGCCCTTGTTAACTTCAAAAGCCACTGCTTCCAGTCGTTCCGGTGCCAATGGAATCTTGGTTAGATTCTGAAGGCGCACAACCTCAGAATAAGGCACAGATAGTCTCGCCCATTCAACCGGATCGTTAGATGTTTGGTCGGCGGCGTTTGGCGTTATGGGTTTAGTCATTTTTCGCCAAACTAGCCAGCTAACCAGGCCAGCAATTAGCAAAACGCCGATTGGCACTGCCACGTAAAAGTAGTTCATCACAAACCCT
This sequence comes from Candidatus Buchananbacteria bacterium, assembly GCA_041664985.1. Classification (GTDB taxonomy): domain Bacteria; phylum Patescibacteriota; class Patescibacteriia; order Buchananbacterales; family UBA6539; genus JBAYJS01. The sequence goes on from JBAYJS010000012.1 coordinate 11,175, forward strand.
CCTTATCTGATAGCCAAAGCTATCGCTTTGACCGAACAATCCTTTCCGAAACCGGGTAAAACAAAGCTTTACCGGTCTAAAAATATTAATACATTAATTAAATTTTTACAAGCAAAAACCCTGGCACTAAACCAGGGAATTGAAAAAATAAAACCGATTTTATTTATTTGATCGTAAAGCCGTAACCGGATCAAGTTTGGCAGCAGCGAGCGCCGGAAAAACACCAAAAACCAAACCGATAAAAAACGAGACACCGGTTGCTAAAATTATTGATTTGATTGAAATAACAAATTTCCAACCAATCCCGGAAGCGGACGCCGCAATTGAAATTAAATAAGAAAATAAAATCCCCAAGCCAAAACCGATAATGGCGCCAAAAAAAGTAATCACCAGCGCTTCCCACAAAAATTGCCACAAAATATTGCCGCTGGTAGCACCCATGGCTTTGCGTAAACCGATTTCGTAAGTTCTTTCTGTTACCGAAACATACATAATATTCATAATGCCAATACCACCTACAACCAAAGAAATGCCGGCAATGCAAATTAACAATAAATTAATCGCGCCAAAAATCGAATTATAAATATTGAGCGCTTCAGTCATAGTCATGACGGCAAAATCGTCTTTGTCGACATTGTCGCCTTCAATATTATGGCGCTGGCGTAAAACCAACCTGATTTCTTCGGCGGTTTCTTCGGCCACGCTGTTATCATAAACTTTATTAAAAATCATCTGAACATGATCAATTCCCATAATTTTTTTCTGCAAAGTCTGAACCGGAATATAAATCACGTTATCCATATCAAAAAATGCGATTGAACCGCGCTTTTCCATCACGCCGATAACCAAAAACTTTTCCCGACCGATTTTAATCAATTGGCCAATCGGATCGTCGCCATTAAAAATTTTATCAACGACTGTTTTGCCAACGACTGCCACTTGGGCTAAATTTTTATCTTCTTCGTCGGAAAAAAATCGGCCGGCAGCGACTTTGGTTGAATCAATATCAACAAAAGAAGCTGAAATGCCCCACAACAACACTTGTTTTTTTTCACTTTCAAAAGAAACAACTTCCTGACCGATGACAGCGGTATAATTATTCTTGATATTAGTGATTTTTTTTAAAGCTTGAGCGTCCTCGATTTTTAAAGTAGTTATTTGAATACCCATAGCTTGGCCACCGGCATTATCAGACGACATATGGCCGGTGTTTGGCACTTTGGTTTCAACTTGAACCGCATCGGTACCAAAAGTTTCCACCTGACCAACCACGTAAGCTTTAAAGCCGTCGCCGGCTGACATGACTGTAATAACAGCAGCAATACCGATGACAATTCCCAAAACCGTTAAAACCGATCGGACTTTATTGCGCAAAATCGCTTTAATCGCAATTTGAAACGGAATTGAAACTTGGCAGACTGAAAAACTGGTCAACCAAAATCGTCCACGCTTGCATTTGATATTTTTTTTGTCAGATTTTTTATTCATATCTTAAAGCTTCAATTGGATCTAGGCTGGCGGCTTTATAGGCCGGATAAAGACCAAAAACTAAACCGATACAAACCGAAACAATCGTTGCCACCACTACCGAGCTGACAGTAATCACAAAATCCCATTGATAACCCAAATAATTGGCAACCAAAGCGACCAAAGCCGAGATAATTACTCCCAATAAAACGCCAATCAATCCGCCACCCAAAGAAATTACGATTGTTTCCACTAAAAACTGAGTCATAATATTTGATCTTTTTGCCCCAACCGCTTTGCGCAAACCGATTTCTCTGATTCGTTCATTAACCGAAACTAACATAATATTCATAATACCAATTCCGCCAACTAACAAAGCAATGGCGGCAATTGCCGCTAAAAATAATTTCAAAGCGTCAGTCACACCCAAAAATACATCCAGCGCCTGTTGCATACTGCGGACGGAAAAATCATCATCGATTGGATTGGTAATATTATGCCTGGCGCGTAAAGTTACTTTAATGTCTTCAATTGTTCGATCCAAATTGGCCGCGTCGTCAACTTTCACCCGGCCATAACCCAAATGATTAATACCTAAAATCAATTTTTGGGCAGAAATTAGGGGAATAAAAATTTGATTGTCCTGGTTTTGAAAAGTGGCCGATCCCCTTTTTTCCATCACGCCAATGACTTTAAAAATTTCTCGCTTGATTTTAATATCCTGGCCCAAAGGATCACTGCCTTCGAATAAATCATCAACCACCTGACTGCCTAAAACCGCTACGCGCGAAATAGTTTTTTCTTCCTCACTGGTGAAAAACCGACCGGAAGAAACTTTCGTGTCTTCAACGTTAATGTAACTGGCAGTCGTGCCGGTTAGATTAGTATCAACGCTGCGATTTTGCCACAAAACCGTAGCCGTGCCTTTGACATATGACGCCGCTTCCAAAATATGGGAAGCATTTCCCGGTTCAATTAAAGCTTTAATATCGTCATATTTTAGAGTGGTGACGGTAACTCCCAAAACCGCCGCCGGTGGTCCGTTTTCATCGGACGCACCCGGCAAAATCCCAATTAAATTTGAACCGATGCTTTTAATCTGATTTAAAATCAAGCCTTGAGCCGAAGTGCCAATTGACATAATAATAATGACTGAAGAAATGCCAATAATCATTCCCAGCATCGTTAAAAAAGACCTCAGCTTTCGCGAAGCCAGTGTTTTAAACGAACCTTTGGCGGCTTGATAAAAATTCATAAAAAATTATTTTTTGAGTTCACCATCTTTAGAAACCAAACGGCGGTGGGTAACTTTTTCATCAGCAACAATCAAACCGTCACGAACTTTAATCACCCGCGCGGCGTGATCGGCCGTATCCTGCTCGTGAGTGACCAAAATAATCGTGTGCCCTTTTTCATTAAGCTCTTCCAAAATTCCCATCACCTGCGTACCGGATTTTGAGTCTAAATTGCCAGTTGGTTCGTCGGCAAAAATGACTTTTGGATCATTAACTAAAGCGCGGGCAATCGCCACTCTTTGCTGCTCGCCGCCCGAAAGCTGATTGGATAAATGATTGACCCGATGATAAAGGCCAACCGCTTTGACTGCCTGCTTGGCTTTTTCGTCCATTTCTTTTGGTGGCAGCCCCGAATAAATCAAAGGTAATTTAACGTTTTCCAAAACCGAAGTACGGGGCAATAAATTATAGCTTTGAAAAATAAAACCCAATTTTTTATTGCGCAAACCGGCCAGCTCGTCATCGGAAAAATCCGAAACCGTTCGATCTTCAAATTCGTAAACGCCGCTGGTTAACCGGTCCAAAAAACCCAAAATATGCATCAGTGTTGATTTGCCCGAACCGGATGGCCCCATAATCGCCACAAATTCACCTTCATTAATACTAAAACTGACTCCCCTTAAAACATTGGTTACTACTTCGTCAGTCACGTAATCTTTGATTAAATTTTGGATTTTAATTAAAGGCATATTCAAATAAATATTTTAATTAATTTAAAACTAATAACTTAATTTTAACAAATTTTGCCAAAAAAAAGAAGGGCGGAAAGCACTCTGCTAAAAGCAAAATGTTTCCACCCTGTGACAAAAGATCATCCCGTCCCGCAATCCCTACCGGTGTTGCCGTTCCTGGTCCTGCTTCTCCAAACGAAGCAAGGATTCCATGCAGCGATTCAGGGTCTCATTCGCCCCGGGAAACTGCTCAAAATACTTCCGAGCCGCTGCCAGACCGCCGTTTGCGTCGGTGAGCTCCTGAACCTTCAGGAAGGTTAGACCACCGGGCAGAACCCGAACCGGTTGAAGCCAGGCCGATGCCGCCGCACCTTTCCGAGGCCGCTGAACAAAGATGAGGTACTGCCGCACAACCCTTGTCGGTGCCTCGCCCTCAACGGTCGACTTCTTCTCTTCTTCGCGGCAAAACATCCCACCAACGGTCATCCGGCCACTCGACCACCATACGTGGGTTTTGCCCGGCTTCCCGTCGCGGCTGTCAGACAGATAGCCGATGATCGCCTCGAAGGCTTGAGCCATCAGATCGGCAACCAGCTTAGGGCATTCTCCGGTCCGGCCGACTTTGACTTCTTCTGTCGCCACGCCAGATTCCATTCGGCGATAGGTCGCTTCCATCGTGGAGTCGTCGCCAATGCCGTGGACGACGCTGACTTCATTCCACTTGGCAGCGAAGGGCCCGCTCTTGTCGGTCTTGGTGACATACAGAAGACCCTTGCGCGACGTCACGCCACCACCTGGCACGCGAAAAACCAGAGACAGAGCCGAGGGAGCCATACCATACCCGACCTTATAGGCATGGATGAGTTCCTCAACCATCTGCAACGTCACCGGTTCGCCGCTGCCATTCGTGCTGGGAGTGACGAAGGCCACGGGATCCTTTTCCTTCCTGCCGTCCAACACGGCGGCAACCACATCCAAATCCTGGATCGCGGTCACCTGGGCAACGGCTTCTTGCCCAAACACCGATACTGCGGCCGGACTGGCAACGAGGGCACTATTCCACAAATCGACTTTCTTTATTCCGCTCATGATGAGCTCCTTTTGGAGACGGACAAACGTGTCCGTCTGGTTAACTGCTCTCTACCTGGGTAGCCACAAAACTGCGATAACGCGCTATCACCAAACTGACTGACCTTTTTCCTTTTCCTTTCTTGGTCAGGGTTAGATTGATTTTTAACGGGAAACACTTCCCGCCACTATTTTAAATAAGTCCTAAACTTAGCTAAAAAAGTAGCAGGAAGTTAATAATTTCAAAGGACGGTTGTGGCATTTTAAGCCAACATCATAATATAGCATATTTAACTATTTTTGTCAACTTTTACACAATAAACAAAACAGATGCGAGCCTTGGAAAACGTAGCGAATTTTAGTAAATTGGCGCCAACACATTTCATTTCACTTGTTTGACTCAAAGCGTTAGCGAAGAGGAGTTGTGAAATGAGCGCCAATTTACGTTAAAAAATTCGCCCAGTTTTTCAAATTGGCTCGCGATTTTGGCGCCACCTTTTCTAAAAAGGTGGCAGAAGATATAAAAAAGATAACTAATACTAAATTGAATTTCCTCTTGCACTGTACAACGATAATCTTTAACTAAAAACAAGGATTTTAATCCTTGCCTTTTTTTTAAAAAAGTAAATCAATTTTAATTTACCGGCATGTACGCCGCCGAATCCAAAATATCAACTTCCGGAATGATTACATAATCACTAACTGACGGCAAAGGATCATACCAGCTCATCTGGATATTTCTGGTTTCACCGGATCGAAATTGATCCAAAACCGTATAACTACCGCCAACGGTTTGATCCCCGCTTTGTAAAGCGATAAAAACCCCAACGTGCCAAAAGCTGTAAGCCGAGTTATTGGTGATTTTAAAATTTAAAGCACTCACCGAAAGCTCACCCCGAATTTTTAAATCCTCAGCCGGCTTATACTCTACATCAGTTACTTCAAATTTCATTCTTGGCTCGGCAAAAATTTCAAAATCATGGACTCTTTTCCAATCAACTTTAGCGATATTAATCGCGATATTGGCCGGATCACTGACGGTTTGTCCGAAAAAGGCGAAATATTTTTCTTGCCCCGGGAAAATAAAACCGGTTTTTTCTGCCACCACCCGGCCTTCGGAAACCAACTGCAAATAAACTTGATCGCCAAAAAAATTAGTATTTGGATTAAAAACTTTGGCGATAAAATCATAACGGTCTTCCCGGCCGCCCGCAGTATCAAAACTCAAAATCTCAATATTTTTAGGTTTGTTGACTTGATGAAAATAGGAATAATCTATCTGCTGAGTCGTTAAATAATTTAAATCCTGGCGATATTGCTTGTCTTGGACCGCTAAAATCATAATCGCTTTATAAATCGCATAACCGTAAAAAATCACTGAAAGCAAAATTAAAAAAATCACTAGCAATTTTTTAAGCTGCAATTTATGGGTAACATACCAATAGCTGGCTTTAAGCTTAAAGCTGCTGACTGGAATTGGCTGACTGTTAGCTGGCGGCATGGTTTTAAACTTACTTCCAACCGAGCCGCTGACCCCGCCATTATTACAAACGGCGGAGTCGTAAGCGGTTGCTCAGTAGAAAATCCCTTTTTTGGGATTTAAAAAGTATACTTTTGGTTTTAGCTAAATTTAATCAGATAAAACCATTTTTATTATAACACAAATTTGATTTTGATTAAACCTGACTGACTTTTGCCTTAAAAAAATTTATTAATTTTTATCCCCAAAACCCCTTGAAACATTCTGAATTTGTGCTATAATTAGATTATTAAAATTTGGTTAAAAATAAGGCAATTTCGTAGAATTTTGTAGGCAAAAACCTATATTTTTATTGGTTTAAAATTATTCAACAACTTAAATAAATATTATCTCGCAATATGTCAGAAAAAACTAAAAAAAGTAAAGACACCGCCGATCAAGCCGCCTCTTATACTTCAAAACAAATTACGGTTTTGGAAGGTCTGGAACCGGTCCGCAAACGGCCCGGTATGTATATTGGTAATACCGCCACCGAAGGTTTGCACCATTTAATTTGGGAAGTGGTTGATAACTCAATTGACGAAGCCATGGCCGGTTACTGCACGGAAATAATTGTTAATTTGTTGCCTGACCGGATGGTTTCGGTTTTTGACAACGGCCGCGGTATTCCGGTTGATATCCATAAACAAACCAAAAAGTCAGCTTTGGAAGTCGTTATGACCAAACTTCATGCCGGCGGCAAATTTGGCGAAGGCGGCTACAAAGTTTCGGGCGGTTTGCACGGTGTCGGTGTTTCGGTAGTCAATGCCTTGTCTGAATACGCCAAAGCCGAAGTTATGCGCGATGGCAAAATTTGGCTGCAAGAATACAAACAGGGCCGCGTTTTAAAAAATGTCCGGCCGGTTGGTAAAACCAAAGAAAACGGCACCACTATCACTTTCAAACCCGATGCCAGTATTTTTACGGTTTTGGAATATAACCTCAATACGATTTTGGATCATTTCCGCCAGCAAGCTTATTTAACCAAGGGCATTAAAATTATTGTTATTGATTCGCGCGATGCCAAAGCCAAAACCAGCTATGCTTTTTATTTTGAAGGCGGCATTGCTTCTTACGTTAAATTTTTAAACCAGCACGTTGAGCCAAAACATGAAAATGTTTTTTATATTGAAAAAGAGCAGGAAGACTGTAAAGTTGAAGTCGCTTTGCAATATACCAACGAATACAATGAAAATATTTTTGCTTTTGCCAATAATATTTTTAACCCAGAAGGCGGCATGCATTTGGTCGGTTTTAGAACCGCTTTAACCCGGGCGATCAATAATTACGCTCGCAAACAAAATTTCCTCAAAGAAAAAGATGACAATTTGACCGGTGAAGATTCCCGCGAAGGTTTAACCACTGTCATTTCAATCAAAATAAAAAATCCGCAATTTGAAGGCCAGACCAAAGCCAAATTGGGCAATGCCGAAGTCAAACCGATTGTTGACGGTATTGTTTATGACGCTTTCAGTACTTGGCTGGAAGAACATCCAGCCGATGGCCAAGCCATTGTCGGCAAATGTATTTTGGCCCAAAAAGCCAGAGTCGCTGCCCGCGCGGCCCGCGAAACGGTTTTACGTAAAGGCGTTTTGGACGGTTTGACTTTGCCCGGCAAATTGGCTGATTGTTCTTCGCGCGATGCTTCCCGCTCTGAACTTTATATCGTTGAGGGAGATTCCGCCGGCGGTTCGGCCAAACAAGGCCGCAACCGGGAATTTCAGGCAATTTTGCCTTTGCGCGGTAAAATTCTAAACGTGGAAAAATCCCGATTAGATAAACTTTTAGCCAATAATGAATTGAAAGCTTTAGTGATTGCTTTAGGCACCAATATCGGCGAACAATTTGAAATTGAAAAATTACGTTATGATCGAATTATCATTATGACTGATGCTGATGTTGACGGCGCCCATATTCGGACTTTGCTTTTGACCCTCTTTTACCGTTATTTCCCCGAGTTAATTCGCCAGGGTCATTTATATATTGCCCAACCGCCGCTTTACGGTATTAAAAAAGGCAAAGAAATGATTTGGATTTACAGTGATGAAGAATTAACCGAGTACAAAAAGAAAAATAAAATCAGCGATGAATCAATTGCCATTGCTGAAGAATCTGATGACGAGGAAAAACCGGCCGAGGAACCGCAAGCCGAAGCGGAAGAAAAAACTGAAAAAGCGCCAAAACTTTCAATTCAGCGCTACAAAGGTTTGGGCGAAATGAATCCGGATCAGCTTTGGGATACCACTATGGATCCTGAAACTCGCACAATGCGGCTGGTGACAGTTGATGATGCGGCCAAAGCCGATGAAGTTTTTGATATTTTAATGGGTTCCGAAGTCGGCCCAAGAAAACAATTCATCCATTCCCACGCTAAAAGCGTTAAAAATTTAGATATCTAATCTTTCAATAATACCCCTAAGTCTCATCCTCTCGCCCCCGCCCTAAGCTTAAAAAATTTAAACATCTAGTTTCTCAAATTAATTAAGACCGGTCGCCTTTGGCGACCGGTCTTTTGTTAATAAAAAAAGTCCGCAATAAATTGCAGACTATACAAAGGGCTGTTAGTTTACCCGCCGATCAGCGATGTCAGCCGCGTTTTCTGGAACCCTAATCCTAAGCTTTGATTTCCCTGACCGTACAGGTTCTGACACTTGTAAGGAGCTTCTGATCGCTTCTCTTATTCGCTGAGCGCTCTCCTTGGGCATTTCAACATCAGCGGCAAAGATTTCTTTGAAACCACACATACAGGCCTCAAAAACATGATCAACGCGCTCCTCAATCGGCAAGCTTGGATCAAGCTTATCCTTTTGGAGTGGATAAATATTGACCGAAACTGTCTTAACACCAACCATTGGTGGCGCCATCAATAGCATTGGCTCTTTGCAAGCCGAGCAATCAACAACTACCAACAACATGCAACTACGATCGTTCGTTGAAATTGTCCTACTTTCCCGCGAGTCGCAACAAGGACAACGATAGCTCAGACCTATCATCTCAAAACCTCCTGTAAAGAGCTGGGTTTACCCAAAAACCGCTCTTTTTGTCAATGGTTGGATTGAAGGCCAAACTTCACCTTTACCTTGCCACTTATCACCTAGGGTGTCAAATTTATTATTATCTAAGCCAGCCCTTGACTAAAATGCAATCCTTGTGGTAGAATAACAGCATAAATTAGATAAGGCCCTGACGGGCTTTTTAAAATCCAACAACTTAGTAATTTTTTACTCAATTATGAACATTTTTGACCGCTTAGTTAACTACATAAAGTCCTCCCACGCGGAGCTGAAAAAAGTAGTTTGGCCAACCAAAAAAGAAGTGACTCAACACACCATTTTAGTCATCGGTATCAGCTTAGGCATGGCCGCTTTTTTGGGTATTGTCGACTATCTTTTAAGCTTAATTTTGGGAGTAATTATTTAGTTTTAAAAATATGCCAAAACAAACTTTACAACAAGGTCGTCGCTGGTATGTTATTCATACCTATTCTGGCTATGAAGAAAATGTTAAACGCAATTTGCAGCAAAGAATTGAATCCATGGATATGGAAGATAAAATCTTTAACGTTTTGATTCCGACCGAAAAGAAAATTAAAATCAAAAATGGCAAAAGAAAAGTGGTAACTGAAAAAATATTTCCGGGTTATGTTTTGGTTGAAATGGTGGTTGATGATAATTCTTGGTACGTGGTTCGAAACACGCCAAATGTCACCGGGTTTATTGGCTCAGGTACTACCCCAACGCCAATTTCTGAATCTGAAATTAAAAACTTGCAAAAACGCATGGGCGTTGAAGAACCAACCTTCAAAATTGACGTTAATATCGGCGAAGCGGTTAAAATTGTCGACGGTCCGTTCAAAGGTTACGAAGGTAAAGTCAATAAAATTGATGAAGACCGCGGCAAAATCAAAGTTTTGGTTTCCATGTTTGGCCGTGAAACGCCGGTTGAACTGGACTTTTTACAAGTTAAAAAAGTTTAAACAAATTACTAATAAATTTTATCCATTATAATTAATTCCATTAACCAAGAATATGGCAAAAAAAATTAAGACAGTAATCAAACTGCAAATTCCCGCCGGTCAAGCAAATCCAGCACCACCAGTTGGTCCAGCCTTAGGTCAACATGGTTTAAATATCGCTGAATTTTGTCAAAAATTTAACGAAGCGACCAGAAGTCGCCAAGGTGAAATTACTCCAGTTGAAATTACCGTCTACGACAACCGTAGTTACGACTTCATCACCAAAATTTCACCGGTGGCCGAACTTTTAAAGCAAGCCGCCAAAATCCAAAAGGGCTCTGGCGAAAGCTTAAAGAAAAAAGTCGGTAAAATTACGAAAGCTCAGGTCAGACAAATTGCCGAGAAAAAAATGCCTGATTTAAATGCTAACGACATTGAAGGCGCAATGAAAATGGTAGAAGGCACGGCCAAACAAATGGGCTTAGAAATTATTGACTAAAATTGACTAAAAATAAAAATATGAAAAATCATCCTTTAATTAGAACTATCTATTTATATTTATTTGCCTTGATTGGCCTAGCCATGGTCACAGTTGGCGCGGCTAAAGGCGTTGATTTGGGTTTAAAAGTTTGGGTTTTTACCCAGGCTGAAGCTGATCTGAATTATAACAAATACATGATGCCACCGGCTTTAACCGTAGCGACTGAGACCAAAAACGTTGAAGAGCTAAAAGCTTGCGCTGATAAATGTGAATTAACTGCTGATCAGAAAAAAGCTTTAGAAAATTGGACGGCTGATTACAAAAACTGGCAGGATCAACAAACCCAGTTAAGCAAAGTTGATTACAAAACCCAAAGCCAGCAAAGAGAAGCCGCTTCGGCTCTGTCACTGATTATCGTTGGTTTGCCACTTTGGCTTTACCACTGGACGGTGATTAAAAAAGATCAGAAAAAGAATCTTGAGACTAGCAATAATATTTAATAACCAATAATTTGCGGGACCCTTTATTCCAGGGACTAAAACCGCGAACTTCTCACCTATTTTATTAGGCGAGGGGGAAAGGAAAACTATGAGTCGTTCAAAACGTTATCAAGCGTCGGTGAAAAAAATCGACAAAGACAAACTTTATCCGATTGATCAAGCGATCAAATTGGCTAAAGAAACCAACACCACTAAATTTAAAGGTTCAGTTGAAGTCCATGTCCGTTTAGGCATTGATCCGAAAAAAACCGAGCAACAAGTGCGCGGAACCATCACTTTGCCTTTCGGCACCGGTAAAACCAAAAAAATTGCCGCCTTTGTCTCTCCGGAAAAAGAAAAAGAAGCCAAAGAAGCCGGCGCTGATATTTTTGGCGGTCAGGAATTGATTGACCAAATTAAATCCAGCGGCAAAGTTGATTTCGAAATTGCCATTGCGAGTCCCGATATGATGCCAAAATTAGCGATTATCGCTAAAATTTTAGGGCCAAAAGGTTTAATGCCTTCCCCGAAAAACGATACCATCACCACCAATTTAGCCAAAACCATTAGCGACTTGAAAAAAGGTAAAGTCAATTTCAAAAGCGATGACACCGGTAATGTCCACCAAATCATTGGTAAAGTCACTTTTGAAGACACTCAACTGATCGAAAATTTCCAGGCTTTCCTGGGCGCTTTAAAGAAAGGCAAACCGTCTTCAGCCAAAGGCACTTATATCCAAAACATCAGTATCGCCTCTTCAATGGGTCCTGGTATTCGAGTTACTCTCTAAAGCTAAAATATCACTAAAAAATCCGCCTTTTAGGCGGATTTTTTGATTTGCCAAGGACGGTTAAAATTTGTTAAAATATAGAAGTTATTAATCTTAAAATTCAATCTCTAATATGGCTGAAGAACGAAAGCACTATCGCCCATCCTGGGACGATTATTTTATGGCAATTGCCAAAATTATTGCTGCCAGAGGCACCTGTGATCGCTTATATGCTGGGGCGGTTTTAGTCAAAAATAACCGAATTATCTCAACTGGTTATAATGGCTCTCCGGCCGGACTGCCACATTGTAATGATGTTGGCCATCTTTTGGAAGACGGCCATTGTGTCCGCACTATTCACGCCGAACACAATGCAGTTTTACAGGCGGCTTTACAAGGCGGTACCAGTACAGCCGGATCAACTCTTTATCTAAAATACAGCCCCTGCATTCATTGCACCAAATATATTATCGCTGGCGGCATTAAACGCGTAGTCATGGGTAAGGTTTATCGCAACGAAAAAGCTTTAGACATGTTAAAAGAAGCCGGTGTCCAAGTCGACGTTTATAAAGAAAATTCCGAATGGAACGAAGAAATTACTAAAATATTTTCCGAGGAAATTCCCGACCGAACCAACGAAGGCGCAGTAAAAATGGAGGTAAAAAAATAATGGCAAAAATTATTTTAGGTTTTGTCGGACCAATCGCTTCGGGTAAAGGGACTGTCTGTCAATATCTCAAAGAAAAGCATAATGCTCAAATTTTTCGATTTTCTTCAATGTTGCGTGACGTTTTAGACCGATTCTACATTGAACAAAGTCGGGAAAATATGCAAACTGTTTCATCAGCTTTACGACAGGCTTTTGGGGATGATTTAATGGCTAAAACTATTGCTAATGACGTGACCAATACCAAAGTTGAAATTGTCGCTGTTGACGGCGTCAGACGCGAACCGGATATCAAATATCTTCGAGAAATCTCCGGTTTTTATTTAATCAATATTGATGCTGACCAAAAAACCCGCTGGCAAAGAATTACCACTCGCGGCGAAAACATTGATGACACCCAAAAAACTTTGGAACAATTTCAAAAAGACGAACAGCGCGAAGCGGAAAAAAATATTCAAGAGGTAGCCAAACTGGCTGATTTCAAATTGGATAACAACGGCACCCTTGACCAACTTAAAAAACAAATTGATGATATTTTGGCTAAAATTAAAAAGTCATAAACCGGCCAATGAAAGTAAAAATTAAAAAACTTAACCCGGAAATTGAAATTCCAAAATACTCCCACTCAGGCGACGCCGGACTGGATTTATGCGCTTTGCAGGATTATGAATTGCAGGTGGGTGAAAGCAAAAGATTTGATCTTGGTTTTGCTTTGGAATTTCCGGCTGGCTTTGTTGCTTTAACTCGCGACCGCGGCAGTTTGGCCGTTGCCGGTGTTCATAATTTGGGCGGCGTTTTTGATTGCGGCTATCGCGGCGAATATAATTGCACGCTGATTAATTTAAGCGATAAAGTTTACCCAATAAAAAAAGGCGACCGAATCGTTCAACTAGTAATTTTTCCAATTGCCTATGCTGAGTTTGAACTAACCAATGACTTGGAACAAACCAGCCGCGGTCAAGGCCGCTTTGGCTCGACCGGAAAATAAATAATTCTCTAACCAGTTTGTAAAAAACAAACTAAATAACCTATGGAGGACAAAAAACCTTTACTCATTGCCGCAATAATCGTAGTGATTTTGCTTATTGTGTCCGCTGTCGGTGTTTTTGTATTTCTCCAAAAATCAAATACCCAAACTGAGATTCCCGCACCGCCGCCAGAAGTTAATACCAATTATAATTATCTGCCGCCTTCAACCGAAGTTAATGCCAATCAAGCGGCGATGGCCGAAGCCAAAAGCAAACTGGAAAAAGACAAACAATTCATCTCGTCTTTTTGGCAGCCCTGGGAATTAAAATATACCGCCGAGTCGCCAAGCTATAAATTGCCTTTGGAAAAAATCAAAGAACAAGTCACCAACTACCGTGATTTTTCCCGAAAAATTAATCTTGATAATTCTTTGGCCAAGCTAACCACTAACGGTTTTGTGGTGGTTAATAATCCTTTCAGTTCAAATACTAACGATTGGCAAAGCAACTACAAATTAATCAGAGAAAATAAAATCCCAATTTTAATCACTTCCGATTCAGTCGCCGGTATTTATCAAGACACTTTAAATGTCATTTACAAAGAAATTGAACAAGAAATTTTTTATCCTTCGCTTTGGCAACTGCTTAAAGATACCGCCCAGCAAGCCCGCGAACGTTACGAGAAAAGACAGGGCCAATTTGGCATCAAAACCGATTTAGTTACCGAAGCCAATCGTTTAGAAGTTGCTTTTCTCACTGTTGGCTTGAAATTATTACAACCAGAAACCGCTCAAGTCAAAGATTCTTTAGCAGCGGATAATAAATTTTTCTCCAGCCAGGAAGCCGGGCTTTACACTATTGGCACCCCGCCCTATTTAGCTAACGAAATTAATGCCGAAATTAAACTGATTAAAGCCAAAACCAAATCAGCCAAATCGCCAATTTTTCTTTATCCTAAAAATTACCAAAATTATACTATCCCCGCCCAATACAGCACTTCGGAAAAATTAAAAAATTATTATCTGGCAATTACTTGGCTTAATGAAAATCTTTTTCCGCTTTGGAACAAAAGTAATGATTGCCCCAATTGTTTACTGGATCAAGCCGATCAAAATATTAATTTAATCGCTGCCCTTTACCTAAGCGATGATTTGGCCAAAAATCAAGCTTTAAAAAATCGCTGGGCCAATATTTATAAATCAATTTCTTTTTTCAAAGGTTTGGAAGCTGACCTGACTTATCTTGACTATCAACAAGCCCTCAAAGAAATTTTTGGCAATGATTACGATTTGGAAAAGATTTTTTCTGCCGACCAAAATTCAACTGACCAAAGTATTGCCAAAATCCAAGCTAAAATAAACAGTTACTCTTTCCCTAAGGTTTTAAGTTTAGACCGAGCCGAAAAAGAAAAAATCGGTTTACGCTTGTTGCGCAACCGCTATTTAATGGAAGAAGAATTATTCCAATATCTTACCAATGAATCAACCGGCGAATTTACCGGCAGTTTGCAAAAGGGCCAAGTTTTGCCTTATACTGCTTGCCAAAAAGACAAAGCTTACTTTCGTTGCTTTCCGGTTGCTTTGGATTTATTCAGCTTGCTTGGCAATCAAACCGCTAAAGAAATTAACGAAAAAACTCTGGCTAGCCAATATGCCAACTACCAAAAAAATCTGGCCGACTTTACCGAAAAGCTCAAAGAGTTTGACGATCACACTTGGCACGATAATGCCTATTTAAGTTTATTGTCTTCACTTAAATATTTAAACAACGGCCTTAATGGTTTGCCCGCCTTTATGCAAACTGACATTTGGAAAAGAAAGCAACTAAATACCAGTCTGGGCGCTTGGGTGGATTTTCATGCCGATATAAATTTTGAGAAAAAAGAAAATGAAGAAACCAACAGTATCCGAGCCTACTTTCCTTACGGCTATATTGAACCGCAACCGGAATTTTACAGTTCACTGCTGGCCAATATCAATATGGTAATCGAAGGCTTTACCAACTTACAAATTATTTCCAACCAGAGCGAATCGTTTGAGCGGCTGGTAAACTTAAAAAATATTTTACAAAAAGTCACCGAAATTTCCAAAAAAGAATTAACCAAAGAAGTAATCACAGCCGATGACTATGATTTTATCAACAGTTTTAATCAACAAATTGATTTGGTGACTGGTGATATTAAAAAAGAAAACATCCAAAACCGAAATTCCTTTGGCTATTTGACCTATGGCACCAATGGCTTATTTGAGACCTTGGCCGGCTTAAACTATCTGATTGCCGTTTATCCCGATACCAATGGCAAGCTATATTTTGCCGTCGGCCCGGTTTTTAATTATTTAGAAAATAAAACCAAAGACAAACCAACTGCCACCTGGCAACTGGAACTTTTTCCCTAAAATTATGAAAGCTTATCTAGACATTGTCAAAAAAATCATTGAGCAAGGACAAAAAGCGACCAACCGAACCGGAATCGATACTTTGGTTGTACCCGGCAATATTTTTCAGCATGACATGAAAAACGGTTTTCCCGCGCTGACAACCAAAAAAGTTCCCTACCGCTTAGTTGCCACTGAATTGGAATTTTTTATCAAAGGCATTACCGATAAAAAATGGCTTCAGGATCGCAATAATCATATTTGGGATGAGTGGTGCACACCGCTAAAAATTCCTTATGCTAACGATGAAGAAACCAAAAAAAGAATGCTAGCCGAAAGGGATTTGGGCACAATTTACGGCTGGGAATGGCGGCATTTTGGCGCTAAATACCAATCTTACGACACTGACTATACCGGTCAAGGCGTTGATCAGCTCAAAAAACTGGTGGCGGATTTAAAAAAAACGCCAGACAGCCGGCGGATGTTGGTTTTGGCCTGGAATCCTTTGGATATCGATAAAGCCGTGCCGCCTTACTGCCATTACGGTTTTCAGGTCACTGTCATTAATAACAAATTAAATTTGTTTTGGAACCAAAGATCGGTTGACGTTGCTTTGGGTCTGCCGTTTAATATCGCCAGCTACGCCACCTTACTTCATTTACTGGCCAAAGAAACCGGCTACCAAGAAGGAATTTTAACCGGCTTTTTGGCCGACACCCATATTTACGTTAATCATCTGGAAGGCTTGAAAGAACAGTTGTCGCGCGATCCAAATAAATATCTCCTGCCAACAGTTAAAACCGAAAAATTCACTTCGATTTTTGACTGGCAAGCAACTGACACCGAACTAATTAATTATCAAAGTTATCCGACAATTAAATTTGAAATTGCCGTTTAATAAGCAAGATAAATATTTTATTGGCACTTATCTTGCTTAAAACTTATCTTGCTTAAAACTTATCTTGCTTAAAACTTATCCTACTTAATATGAAACTTATCCTGATGATGGCAATGACTGCCGACGGTATTATTGCTAAAAATTCTTCCCAAAACGCCGATTGGACTTCCAAAGCCGATAAAAAAGCGTTTATTGCCGAAACTAAAAAACACGGCGCCATTATCATGGGCCAAACCACCTACGAAGCAATCGGCAAAGCTTTGCCCGGCCGCTTGAATTTAATTTTGACTTTAACGCCCCAAAATTACCAAGCCAAAGTTCAACCGGGTCTTTTGGAATTTATCAAAGGCACGCCAAAAGAAATAGTAAAATATTTGGAACAAAAAGGTTTTGCTTCGGCGATTTTGGGCGGCGGTGCCAAAACCAACGGCATGTTTTTAAACGCCGGTTTGGTGGATGAAATTTTAATTACCGTTGAACCGAAAATATTTGGCAGCGGCTTGAACTTTACCGAAGGGTTTGACTTAGACTTGAATTTGGAACTTTTGGAATGCAATCAAAT
>JBAYJS010000013.1:0-25992 GCA_041664985.1 Candidatus Buchananbacteria bacterium
AGTAGTCTGTTCATTGAGTCCGGAAGAAGACTGTAAAGTCGGCTTCCGCTTTTTTTATTTTTTGGTTAATTTTAAGTTCCCAACCTCTTTTTTTAATTAAAAAACACCAAGTCAGGTGTTTATTTTTTTATTCTATTTTAAGCTGAAATTTTTTTAAAAATTGTTTTTTGAAGTTTGCTTAATAGCCAACCCAAACCGACAAATAAAATTAAATATAAAACAGTGGCAATTGCTGCTGGTAGAAATTTATAAAAAATGTCATAGCGGTACATGATTGGCCAATGGATCAAATAAATTTCGTAAGAGTAAATCCCTAAAATTGTCAGCGCTTTAAATTCGGTTTTTTTAATCAAAAAAATTAAAATCAAAGCCAGGGCGGTAAGCAGGCTGATGCTTTGGGCGATGATGGTTTTTTCCGACCAGCCGGAATGAATGGAAAAATAAGCCACCAAAGCGATTAATCCGGCCAAAGCCAATAGTCGATCCCAATTTTTTAAATGGGAAACCCGGTAAAGAATTTTTTCCAATTTGGTTGGAATGAATTTTTTGAAAAAAGAAATTCGAAAAAAGCCAGCGGCAAATAAAACACCAAGCCCAAAAGCCAGATAATGTAATTTATATAAATGAAGTACGGATTCGTTGACCGGCAGTTTGATTTGAGAAACAAAGTAGCTGATGGTGATTAATAAAGCGGCGGAAGTCAAAGGCCTTTTGCGGTCAAAAACCCAAGGGAAAATCAAATAATAAAATAAAATTAAAGTGAAGTACCAAAGTGGTGAATTAAGATTTAGAAAAATATCGGCTGAGGGAAAAATTCCTAAAAAGCTGGTGATAATTTCCGCAGTCGGATAAACTCTTTGAAGTAAAAATAAATCTAAAAGTAAAAAAGCGCCAACGATCAGCCATAGCGGAACAAAAAGTTTAATCAATCTTTTTTTGTAAAATTTCAGCGGCGGCAAATCTTTGGTCGAAGAAGAAATCGCCAAGCCGTAACCGGAAAGAAAAAGGAAAATGTCCACGCCCACGCCGGCAATGATTGACCAAGGAAAAAGAAAACGCGTGTCAGTTGATAAAAAATAACCAATGTGGGAAAAAATGACTGCCAAAATAGCAAAGCCTTTTAATTCATTGGTAACCGAAATCGGAAAAAAGCCGGTTTCTTTTTTTCTTTTTAGGGAAAACAAAATAACCGCCAAAAAAATAACGCTAAAAATGGCGGTTTGCTCAATTGGAAAAGCAATTTGAATTTGCATAGATTATATTAGCCCAAAGCTGGTAGCCTTTGGCCGAAGGATGAAAAAAATCAGTGGAATAAAGTTGAATATTTTTAGAAAACAAATCATTGGTTTGACTGAATAAGTCAATCTGGCAAACCGATTTATTTTCGGCTTGAGTTTTAATTATTTTATTAAATTGTTCAGTTTTTTGTTTGAAATAATAATCATACGGCGGAAAAATTAAATTTTTACCGCCAAGATAAGGCAGATTAATAACAATGATTTTAGCTTTAGTTTTTTCAGCCAATTGATTGATAATTTCAGAAAAATTAGTTTCAAATTTTTTAGCAGAAATTAAACCATGAATATCATTAATACCAATCAGTAAAGTGATATAGTCCGGTTGTAATTTAATCGCTTGATTAATTTGTGAATCAATCAGGTCTTGGGTTTTGGCACCGGGGACTGCCAAATTAATCAAATCAACATTATTTTTTTGAGCCAAATTCTGGGCCAAAAGATAGGGGAAAGTTTTTTGATAATCCAAGCTGCCAACACCAGCAGTTAAGCTGTCGCCAAGCGCGACATATTTAATAGTTTTGACGTTTGGCTGCTGACTCTTTAAACTATAGGTTTGTTGTTGGTAGGGACTGGTTAGATGCATTTTGGCAATGTGATTATAAATATAGGCATAAGAACGGTTAAGATACAAAAAACCCGCCAAAACTACAAAAATAATAATTATAACTAGATATTTGGTTTTTTTCATAATTTCTATTCTAGTTGAATTTTACCAAAAAAAACTAATAAATTCAAATATTTTTAAGGATTTTCTTGAAAAAATTAAGATTTTGTGTTATTTTAAAGATATGGCAACCTTATTTGTAGTGGCAACACCAATTGGTAATTTAGAAGATATCACCTTGCGAGCTTTGCGAATCCTCAAGGAAGTTGATTTAATTGCCTGTGAAGATACACGCGTGACCAAAAAATTACTCCAGCATTATCAAATTGATAAACCAACCATCAGTTATCATCAACACAGCCAAGTGGGCAAAATTGATTTTTTAATTTATAAGTTAAAAGAAGGAAAAAATATTGCCGTAGTCTCTGACGCGGGTACGCCGGGAATTTCCGATCCGGGCGGTCTGTTGGTTAAAGCGGCTTACGATCAGGGAATTGCTGTAGAATCAGTACCCGGTGCTTCGGCTTTAGCTACGGCTTTGTCAATTTCAGGATTGGCAACTGACAATTTTATTTTTTTGGGATTTTTACCTCACAAAAAAGGCCGCGAGACTTTAATCAAGGAAATTGTGGCTGCCAAAAGATTGGTTGTGTTTTACGAATCAGTTCATCGAATTGAAAAAACTTTAAATCAGCTTTATGAATTTGGTTTGAACCGCCAAGTCGTTTTGTGTCGGGAGCTGACTAAAAAATTTGAAACGGTTTACCGCGGAGAAATTAAAGAAGTAATTAAAAAATTAGAAGCGGACCAAACCAAAGGGGAGTTTGTCGTTATTATTGATGCCAAATAAACTAATGTCTAAAAGATTTTACATTACCACCACTTTGCCTTATGTCAACGCTGATCCGCACATCGGCTTTGCTTTGGAAATTGTTCAGGCCGATGTTATTGCCAGGCAGCGTCGGCAGCTTGGCGACGAAGTGGTTTTTAATACCGGCACTGACGAGCATGGCGTCAAAATTTATCGCAAAGCGATTGAAGCGGGTCAGGAGCCACAGGCTTACGTTGATATTTATGCTGCGAAATTTGATCGGCTCAAGCAGGCGCTTAATTTAAGCTATACCAATTTTATTAGAACCACTGACGCCAATCACATGGCAGCGGCTGCCGATTTTTGGCAAAGATGTTTGAAAAACGGTGATATCGAAAAACGTATTTCCAAAATCAATTATTGCTTTGGTTGTGAATTGGAAAAAACCGCATCAGAGTTAGTTGACGGTTATTGCCCCGAACATCCTAATCTCAAATTGGAAGAGATTGAAGAAGAAAATTATTTTTTCAAATTTTCCCGCTACGCCAAACCATTGCTTGATTTTTATGGAAAAAATCCCGATTTTGTCGTGCCGGATTTTCGCTTCAATGAAATTAAAAAATTTGTTGAGGCGGGTTTGAACGATTTTAGTATTTCTCGGCTGAAACAAAAAATGCCCTGGGGTATACCGGTGCCAAATGATTCCGATCACGTGATGTATGTTTGGTTTGATGCTTTGATTAATTATATTTCAACTATTGGTTGGCCAGATGATCAGGCTAATTTCAAAAAATTCTGGCCGGGTATCCAAGTTGCCGGCAAAGACAATTTGCGCCAGCAATCAGCCATGTGGCAGGCAATGTTAATGTCGGCTGGTTTACCAAATTCCAAAAAGATTTTTATCCATGGTTTTATCATCAGTGGCAATCAAAAGATGAGCAAGAGTTTGGGCAACGTGGTAAATCCTTTTGATCTGGTGGAAAAATACGGCACTGACCCGGTTCGTTATTATTTGCTCAGGCACATCAATCCATTCGAGGATAGTGATTTTACCATTGAAAAATTCGAAACAGCTTATACGGCTGATTTATCAAATGGTATTGGCAATTTAGTCAGCCGCGTGGCCGGTTTAATTGAACAAAACAAAGTAAGTATTAAGCAAGATTTAGCAAGACCTGCCTGCCGGCAGGCAGGTAAGCAAGACAAGAAGTTGGAAAAATTAATCGAAGGATTTTTGTTTGATCAGGCCTTAAAATATATTTGGGAAAAAATTTCTGAATTGGACGGTTTAATCGCTCAAACCAAGCCCTGGTCTTTGGTCAAAGAAGGCAAAACCAAAGAGGCGCAAAAGATTTTAAATCAGGCGGCCAATGAAATTTTGGTAATCAGTCGTTTTTTAACCCCGTTTTTACCAGCAACTGCCGAAAAGATTGAACAAATATTTACGGCTAAAGAAATTAAAAAAGGCGAGCCGCTGTTTCCAAGGCTAGCCGAGAACAAGAAATAAGAGATAAGAAATTAGAGGATTAGATAATCAATATAGCGCCAGGATAAGTGAATTTAGTTAATCCAGAGATTAAGTTAATCATTTATTTATGGCGCAAATTAAGACCTTTAAAGATTTGAATGTTTGGCAGAAATCTCATCAATTAGTGTTGGCTGTCTATGGCCAGTAATAAAAAAAGATTGTGACAACTTATTTCATATATCTTATATCTTATTTCAAAAATTATGTATCTAACCATTCTTGATCTAATTCTGATTTTAGTGTTATTTCTTTTTATTGCATTTGGGTTTGCTTTGGGATTGGTGGAAACAATCGGCGCGCTGGTGGGTGTGATTTTGGGTGCTTGGGCAGCCGGGGCTTATTACGAACCCATGGGTGCTTGGCTTGAGCCGTTTTTGCTAGGCAACGGCAATCTGGCAAGAATTGTGGCTTTTATTTTAGTTTTTACGATTATCAACCGTTTGATCGGTTTGGTTTTTTGGTTTGTCAATAAAATTTTTAATGTTGTGACTCTGATTCCTTTCACCAAAAGTTTAAACCGATTCCTCGGCGCGATTTTGGGTTTATTGGAAGGAGTTTTGGTTTTAGGCTTAATTTTATATTTTGTTTCGCGGTTTATTTCTGCAGATTGGTTAATCAGCGTTTTGGCCAGTTCAAAAATGGCAATTATTCTAATTGATATTTCCAGTATTTTAACGCCGCTTTTGCCGGAACTGCTTAAACAGCTCAAATCAGTGATTTAATTTTTATGCTATTTGATTCACACGCGCATTTAAATTTTGAAGATTTCCAAAATGATTGGCAGTCTGTAATTGCCGATTGTCAAAAAAACAATATTTCCGTTGTTAACGTCGGTTCCCAACTTGAAACCAGTCAAAAAGCCGTGGCAATTGCCAATCAGTTCAAACAAGGAGTATATGCCGCTATTGGTTTGCATCCAATTCACACTGTTGGCAGCAGTTTTCATCCGCAAGAGTTTAATTTAGCTGATTATCAAAATTTAATTTCACAATCAAAAAAAATTGTTGCCATTGGCGAAACCGGAATTGATTTTTATCATGACAGCAAAAATTTTGATAATCAAAAAAAAGTTTTTATTCAGCATTTGAACTTAGCCAAAGAATTTGGTTTGCCGGTAATTTTGCACGCGCGAAACAGCAAGGACGGTAAAAATGACGCTTATGATGAAATTTTACAGATTCTAAAAAAGGAAAATACCACCAAAGGCGTAATTCACTGTTTTGGCGGAACTACTAAACAAGCCCTGGCTTTTTTACAGCAGGGATTTTTTGTTGGGTTTACCGGCGTGATTACTTTTGCCAAAACTGATAATTTGGCCGAGGTGATTAGAAATTTACCGCTGGAGGCAATTTTGATTGAAACTGATTGTCCGTATTTGGCTCCAGAGCCGTTTCGCGGTCAGCGTAACCAACCACAGTATGTTCGGTATGTCGCGGAAAAAATTGCTCAAATTAGAGAAATTGAGTATAATAAAGTGGAGAAACAGACTTTTGCCAATGCGACTAATTTATTTAATATATAACCAAGGCATTTATGCCACATTTAGATGACGATTGCCCGTGTGGTTCGGGCAAGCCGTATGGCGAGTGCTGCGGCGCGGCCCAGCCATGTGATTGCGGATCAGGCAAACCGGCGGGCGAGTGCTGCTACTAGATTGAAGGAAAAATAAAATAAAACCAGCCAAAGTAAAATTTGGGCGGTTGGATGCATCCTCAAACTTGAGGATTTTTTTATTTTTATAATGATTTTTTAAATATCCCCATCTCTGTTTATTCTTCAGAATAAGGGGTAGAATCTAAGGCATTAAGGATTGACTTTTTGGGAAAAATTTGATAGGGTTAGACCGACAATTTAGAGGGGAAGTGCCCTTCTTTTTTGTGAAATTTGGGGCTTGTAAATGGAAAAGGAAGAAGCGCGCATGGCAAAGAAGCTGAGTTTGCCGGGAGAACAAATCCCCGGCACCAACATTCGGGTTCTTAACCCAGACAGATTGGCCAAGGTTTTGGCCAGGGCAATCTTGCGGATCTTTTTTGACACCGACGGCACCATCAGCTTGCTGCGTGAAGGTTGGCAGTCAGTCATGGGACCGTTGATGGTCGAAGAGATTATTGGTGAGGCCGAAGTCGATGATTTGACCCGGAAAGCCATTGAGAAGGCAGTCTGGCAATACATCGACAAGTCCACGGGGATCAATACCATCCTGCAAATGGAGGAACTGGCCGGGATGGTTGGCCACTATGGTTTTGTGCCCCAAGAGTTTATCATGAACGCTCAGCAGTACAAGGGCGTTTATAACGAACGCTTGATGAAGTCGGTCAGGCAGCGGATTGAGCTGGTCGAATTTGGTTCTTTGCCAGTCGACCAGGTGACCGTGTATCGGGCCATTGATTTTTGTCAGCGGGCGGCGCAGTTGGCTAAACTGCACATCTTTTCCGGAACGGACCACGATGATGTGGTCAATGAGTTGCGCGTACTGGGGGCACTGGGCTACTTCACTTCGGTTCACGGCGCCCTGCGCGAATACAAAGACCAGAATAAAGAAACGGTCTTGCGCAAGGCCATGGCCGAATTCGGGCTTGACGGCTCTCAGTTGGCGGTAATCGGCGACGGTCCGGTTGAACTCCGGGTCGGCACAGAGGCCGGTTGCCTGACAATCGGCGTGCTGTCTGATGAAAAGACCGGTCGGGGCTGGAACCTGGAGAAGCTGGAGCGGCTGGAGCCTTACGCGGATGTGATTATTCCGGACTTTGGGTCGTTTCCGACTCTGATGAGCCGGGTACTGAAGATAGCCGCCTGATTTAAGCCGTTCTTTAAGTGATTTATTCAACCCGTCTTTGGAAACCATTGTTTCTGAAGCCGGGTTTTTCTTTTTGCCTAAATTATTGACTTTTTGGGAAATAATCAGTAAAGTATAGGCAGTTTGGAGGGACGTTCTTTCTAATCTGCGTGAGAAGTTTCGGTTAAACTGGAGGAGAAGATCATGAAATTGATTGGTGATTGGATCGCGATTGCGGCAGCCATTGGCCGGCTGCTCTACTGGAAGCTCTGGGGACATGTGCCTCGTCATCTCGAGCGCAACTATGGCCCCAAGGGCAATCCCAAGTTCATGTCGGCCGTAAATGCCGTCCGACACATTGTACCTGGCGATGTTGTTGTTGTCTGCGGCCTTGGTGCCACTGGTTGGTGCCCTGCCGTTTTCAAGGCCATCACGGTTTTGTACAAGCGTACAGGAATACCAAACCAGCTGACTGTCTTTGCGATCGCCGGCCAAGGCGACCGCGGCAACGATTTGGGGTCAGTTGACTGCTTGGCCAAATATCCCGGGCTGGTGAAGGAGTTCTTCACTGGCCACATGGAGACTTTCCGGTATACGATTAAGGCCGCCTGGCGTGGCGACCTTGAGTTGGTCTGTATGCCGCAAGGAACCTTTGCCCGCGGGTTGGCTTTGGCGGCCTGTGGTTGTCATTCAATTGTGACCAAGGTCGGCATTGGCACGTTTGCCGATCCTGCCGTCAAAAACGGAAAAGGAACCAAGGTTGGTCCGCTGGCTAGTCAGCAGTGGGTTGTCAATGACGGGGGCCAACTGCGCTATGATTTGAGTAAGCGCAAGCCAACCGTTGCGGTTGTTGTCGGGACTTGTGCTGATCCCGATGGCAACGTTTCGCTTAAGCGCTGCCCGTTACGCGGTGAAGCCAGTGCGGCAGTTTTGGCAGTGAAGAAAAACGGCGGACTGGTGATTTTCCAGGTCGGCTACTTTGTCGATAAGCTGCCCGAAGCGGAAATTGACATTGCCGGCAGTGACATTGATATTATCGTTGTCCGACCGGACACGCCTCAAACGTTTTGCTTTACCCAACGTCATCCGCTATGGTCGCTGGTTCCTGGCGCCAAGGTAAATCTTGAGCGTGCGTTGAAAGTTGACGCTTGGTTGAATCGGATTGCCAAGTTGACCCCGACTCGAACCAAAGAGGATCAGCAAGTGGCTCGAGCCGGTGCTTGGCTGCTTAGTCAGTTGGTGAAAGTTGGCGCGGTCGGCAATGTCGGAGTTGGGCTGCCGGAATTGGTGGCTGCCTGGCTCAAGCGCGCTGGCGTCATGGCCGGGCTAAATATCAAAGTCGAGAGCGGCCCAAGCGGCGGCGTGGCAGCACAAGGACCATTGTTTGGCTGTATGCACGGCGCGACAAAAGTTCAGGAGTCGCCTGAAGTGTTTGCCGAGTTCGAGGCTGGTATTGATTTTGCGGTTTTGGGCGCGGCTCAGATTGGCGCCAATGGCGACGTCAATTCGTCAATGCGCGGCAAAGACTTGGTCGGCCCGGGCGGCATGCAAAGCATCGCTTATGGTGCCCGAAAGATCATCTTTTTGATGCGGGCAACCGACAAGCGTACCGGCGACTCTCGGTTTGTTTCCGAGGTTGACGAAGTCACCTTCAGCGCCGAGCAGGCTTTGGCTGCCGGCAAAGAGGTCTATTACGTGACTGACTTTGCCGTCTTCAAGCTCGTCCAAGACATCGGCAGAAGCGGCCTGAAGCCGATCTATCGTATGCCTGGCTGTTCGGGCGGAGAAATCATGAATCGGATGCCGTTTATCCTGGCTACTCCTGATTCTAAAGGCATCGACTATCTGCCCGAGAGCGTGGTTGCAGGCGAGAACTTCTTGCTCGAACTGGCAGAATAGCCGGAGGGATTGTTCAATCCGCTTTCAGTGTTTACTCAAAAAGTGAATCTGGAAGCGGTCTTTTTTTAGCCAAGATATCTTGACTTTTTGGGAAATATTTGGTAATTTGTAGCCAGTTTTGGAGGGAATGCTCGTTTCATTCCTATTTTGTGTAGTCTACTGGGACAGAGGAGCGATCAATGAGGAAATCGCGGAAAGGAGTTGCAGTAGCAGTAGAGTTGGTCAGTAGGTTTCGAACAGTTAACCCGCTGGCGATGCTGGTTCTGTTTGGAGCCATTTTGTTGTTTGTTGCTATTTTGCTGCCGGCACTGAAGGCGGCAAGGTGATTTTAACCGTGAGCAGCGAAGCTGCGGAAAGGAGAACAGGAAAAACCGGTATTATCTTAACCCGATCGGTTTCGGGTTAAGTGTCTTTGGAGCGATTCTAATAGGTAGGAGAAAAGTGGTCATGTCCAAGAAAATGTTGGTGGGATTCATTGGTGCTGGGTTCATCACGAAGTTTCAGCGCCAGGCGCTGAGGCAGATTCCCAATGCCGAGCTTGTCGGGGTTTATGCCCTGAAAGGCGCCAAGGAGCTGGCCGAAGCGGTTCGGGCCGATGGCGGCGATTGCCGGGTTTACGACAGCGTTGCCGAATTGTGTCAGAACTGCGACGTCATCGCGATTTTCGTGCCGAATATGGCGCGGATCGAGGTGATGGAGCAGATTGCCGCCGCGGTCAAAGCCGGCGCGCCCGTCAAAGGCGTGATCTGCGAAAAGCCGCTTGGCCGCAACGTGGCCGAAGCCAAAAAGATGGTGGCTCTGGCGCGCGAAGCGGGCCTGTTCACCGCTTATTTCGAGAACCAGATTTTCATGAAGGCGAACGCGGTTGCGCTCGCCCAACTGGCGCGGGTTCAGAAAACGATGGGACCCCTAACGCTGGTGCGGACCGCAGAAGAGCATGGCGGACCCCATGAACCGTGGTTCTGGGATCCCACCCGTCAAGGCGGCGGGGTGGGCACCGATATGCTCTGCCACTGTACGGCCGTGGCGCGCCACTTGTTGACGCCGCCCGGCAAGTTGCCCGATTTTCTGCAGCCGATTTCGGTTCAGGCCACCACGGCCCTGCTCAAGTGGGGCCAGCCCAAGTACCGCGAAGAGCTGAAGACTCGCATGGGCGTGGATTACCTGCAGACGCCGGCCGACGACTACTGCACCGCAGTGGTCAAGTTCCTCAATCCGGAGACAAAACAAGTCATTGTCGCCCAATGCACGTCGTCCTGGATGTTCGACAAGCAGGGCCTGCGACTTTCCATGGAAGGCATGGGGCCGGGTTACGCGTTCGAGGTGAATACCCTGCAGTCGCCGCTCAGCGTTTTCATCGCCGATGCCGCGGCCGACGCGATTGCCGATGGAGAATCGGCGCTGGAAAAAGCCACCGCGACCCGCGGGTTGTTGGTGGTTCAGCCCAATGAGGCCGACCTGTACGGGTACACCGAAGAAATGGCCGACGCGATCGAAGCGTTCAGTCAGGGCCGGGACGGCTTTTTGTCCTGGGAGTACGGCCTGGAAATCACCAAGCTGGTGATGGCCTGCTACCTGGCGGCGGAAAAGGGCGTGACCCTGGATCTTACCGACCAAGGCGTCCAGACGGATCTGGAAACCTACATCTCGTTGATTGCCCAAGGTAAGGGCCACGGCGTCCTTGGCGTTCAGGCGTAGCACCTGTTCTTTGCAATACCGTTTCAAATCTCGATTTAGAGAGTTGGGACGGTTTTTTTTATCCTTAAATTATGATAGAATAATTCCATGGAAATCAATCTGAAAACTCTAAATCTAAAACACCCGCGCACCAAATTCCGCGAGAAATTTCCGTTATTTTATCATTCCTTTACCGCGAAATCGCCTTGCGGCTTACAACCTTTAGCTTTATGGGTAATTTTATGAATTGGTGCGGGGTAAGCTTTTTTTAACATTTTTATGCCTGATGATTATTTTTCTAAATTAAATCCAGAACAAAAAAAAGCCGTGATTCACGATCAAGGGCCGCTTTTGATTGTGGCCGGTGCCGGTACCGGCAAAACCACAGTTATCACTCAGCGCCTAGGCTGGCTGATTGAACAAAAAAAAGCCACCGGCGATCAAATTTTGGCTTTGACTTTTACCGACAAAGCCGCCGGCGAAATGGAAGAGCGGGTGGATAAACTTTTGCCTTACGGCTATTTGGATTTATGGATTTTTACTTTTCACGCTTTTGCTGAAAAGATTTTAAAAGAAAACGCTTTGGAAATTGGTTTGCCTAATGATTTTAAATTATTAAATCAAACTCAGCAGTGGCTTTTGGTTCGGCAAAATTTGGACCGGTTTAATCTGGATTATTACAAGCCGATGGGCAATCCGACCAAATTTATTCATGCTTTGATTAAATTATTTTCCCGCGCCAAAGACGAAGCAATCGCACCTCAGGATTATTTAAAATATGCTCAAGATTTAAAGCTTAATTCGGATTCAGCCGATTTTATCAAAGATTTTTTGGATCCGGAAATTACCAAATCACTTACCAAAAAAGAAAAACAAGAATTGGTGGCTTCTGAAATCAAAAAAGTTCAAGAGGTGGCCAATGCTTATCATGTTTATCAGCAATTGCTTTTGGAAAATAACGCTTTGGATTTTGGTGATTTGATTAATTATTGTTTGCAACTTTTTAAAAAGCGGCCGGCGGTTTTGGCCAAATACCGGCAAAAATTCAAATACATTTTGGTTGATGAGTTTCAGGATACCAATTACGCTCAGTATGAACTAGTCAAGCTTTTGGCCGCGCCCCAAAATAATATCACCGTCGTTGGCGACGACGATCAATCAATTTATAAATTCCGCGGCGCTTCGGTTTCCAATATTTTGGAATTTAAAAAAGATTATCCTAAAGCCGAAGAAATATTTTTAACCCAAAATTATCGTTCAGCTCAAAATATTTTGGATTTGTCGTACAAATTCATTCAGCAAAATAATCCGGATCGGCTGGAAGTGAAATTGGCCAAAACCAAAACCGGCAAAACCGCCAATCTGACCAAAAAATTAACCGCCAGCGGCAAAGAAAAAGCTATGATTTTGCACTGGCATTTTGCCAATATCGACGACGAAGTCAGAGCCGTGCTTAAACAAATTGTTGATTTGAAAGAAAAAGATAAAAAATTAGCCTGGAGCGATTTTGCGATTTTGACTAGGACCAACGACGCGGCTAATTTTTTTGTCGGCGCGATTGCCCAAACCCAGATTCCTTATCAATTTATGGCTTCACGCGGACTTTACAGTAAACCGGTGATTTTGGATGTTTTGGCTTATTTGAAATTGTTGGATAATTACCACGAAAGTTCAGCCATGTACCGGATTTTAAGCCTGCCGGTTTTTGATTTGCAGACCCGCGACTTGGCCAATTTGAATTATTGGGCCAATCGGAAAGGTTATTCTTTGTATCAAACTTTGGAATATATTTCGGCTTGGCAAAATGTTGATTTGGAAACCAAAGAAAAAATGAAACATATTACCGGGCTGATTGAAAAGCACAGCCGTTTGGCCGCGCAAGGCACGGTTGGCCAGGCAATCGTCGCTTTTTTGGAAGATACCGGTTATTTGAAAGCTTTGACCAAGCAAGACAGCACGGCTACCAATTTGGCAGTTAGTTATCTTAATCAGTTTTATAAAAAAATTACCGAGTTTGAAAATGCCAATGACGATAAATCAGTCAAGAATTTTTTAGCTTTGATTGAGCTGGAATTGGAAGCGGGGGAGGCCGGAGCTTTGGAAAATAATTTTGACGAAGGGCCCGATAGCGTTAAAATCATGACGGTTCACGCGGCTAAAGGTTTAGAATTTAAATATGTCTTTATTGTCAATTTGGTTGATCGCCGATTTCCCACCGACGATCGGCGCGATCCAATTCAATTGCCCGAGGCGCTGATTAAAGAAATTTTGCCCTCCGGTAATGCCCATTTGCAAGAAGAGCGGCGGTTATTTTATGTTGCCATGACGCGGGCAAAAATCGGCTTGTTTTTTACTTCGGCAGCGGACTGCGGCGGCGCCAGAGCCAAAAAGCTTTCTTGCTTTTTGCAGGAGCTTAAAGCCATTGGTTTTGAAATTGCCGAAGTTAAAAAAGAAACCAAGGCCCGGGGCTTGCTTGATGATCAAATCAAAGAAATCGGTTTGGAAATTGAAAAAGAGGATTTGGAAATTATGGTGCCGACCCGGTTTTCTTTCACCCAGCTCAAAGCGTTTGAAACTTGTCCTTATCAATATCGGTTTGCCCATATTTTAAGGGTACCGGTTCGGGGCAAAGCGGTTTTTTCTTTTGGTAAAACCATTCATGCGACGTTGCAGCAGTTTTTTGATTTAGTTAAACAGCGAGCCGAAGCAATTCAAATTGATTTGTTTGGCAACGAGGTGAGAGATAAGAAATCAGAGATAAGAAATCAGAAGCCGAAAGTCAATCTTGAAGAGTTGTTGGCAATTTACGAAAATACCTGGATTGATGATTGGTATACCAGCCGTAAAGAGCAAGACGAGTACAAACAAAAAGGTAGAAAAGCTTTGATTGAATATTTTAAAACCATTGAAAATGATTTGCCAATACCAAAATATTTGGAGCGGCCTTTTAATTTAAAAATTACCACTGACGGCCAAGAATATACAATCAAAGGTGTAATTGACCGAATTGATGTTTTGGACGGCGGCATTGAAATTATTGATTATAAAACCGGCCAGGGAAAAACCGAAGAAACTTTTGTGTCTGAAGACAAAGAACAGCTTTTGATTTATCAATTAGCCGCGCAACAAGTGCTTTCGGAAAAAGTTAAAATGCTTTCTTTTTACTACATTGAAGCGGGCAATAAAGTTTCATTTTTGGGAACGGATAAGGAATTGGAAAAATTGGAACAAAAAATTATCAATACCATCAATGAAATTAAAAAAGGAAAATTCCCGCCAAAACCCAGCAAGCTGTGCGCTTGGTGTGACTTTCGTAATATCTGTGAATTTAGAGCTTTGTAGATTTTCACCTTGATTTTTCTAAGGGTGAAAGTCATGGTTCCCCTCGGTGAACTCAGGGTTAGTTTAGCTGACTATGGCAACTTGTCACCCTGAGCCAGTCGAAGGGTGAGGGAGTTTATATGAAAATATATTATGTTTACATTCTTTTATGTTCAGATAATCATTTTTATACTGGGGTTACATCTAATTTAGAGAAAAGATTGTTTGAACATAAAAATGGTACAATAAAAAGCTGCTATACTTATAAGAGAAGGCCGGTTACTTTAAAATTTTATCAGGAATTTCAGGATGTTAGTGAAGCAATCCAGCGAGAAAAACAGGTTAAGGGGTGGACAAGGGAAAAGAAGCAGGCACTAATTGATGGCGATTTTAATAAACTTGTTATTTTGTCTTGCCGTCATAGTTCGACAAGCTCACCATGACAACTTGTCAACCTGAGCCAGTCGAAGGGTGAGGAGTTGTCATAAGAACGTATTATGTTTACATTCTTTTATGTTCAGATAATTCTGTTCAACATTTAATCCTGTATTTAAATTATGCCATTTATCAAGGTTGAAAAATTATTAGACAAATCAATTCAAAAAGCCGGGATTTCCAGCCAGCTTTATTCAGTCCAGGTTTTGGATGAATTTTTGCCCGTAATGAAAAAATTTTTTGGCGAGCAAACAATTAAAAAAATAAAACCGCTATATCTGAAAGAAGGGGTTTTATCAGTGGCTTGCTTGTCTTCGGTTTTAGCCGAGGATTTGAAAAATCAGGAAAAAAGAATTTTGAACGAACTGAATCGGCCGTACAAAGAAAAAGTGGTTTTGAAATTAAGATTTTTGGCTTAAAGTTTTTTAAAAAAAAGACCTTAAGATTTCGGTCTTAAGGTTTAGTCTTCAAATTCCGGCAGCTCTGCCTCCGAAGCTTGCTGCCAGTCAGTTACGATTTGTCCGAAGTCGCCCTCGACAATGGCCACGGTCACAGAAATGACAGTGGTGCCGTTTTTGGTGACCATTATCACACACTCAACTTCGCGTTCACGCAATCCCGAGTTCCAGGCATCGGTGACAACAAGGATGTCACCCAACCGGCGGGTTTGGCCGCTGCCAGAAATTGCATTGGCCATCTTGATTACCGGACCGGAAGCGGTGACTTCGCCCCGAGGAACTTGCCGCCGTTCGGCATCAAGCTCGGCTGGCAGCGCCGGCAAATCAGGCTTGGGCTTGGCCCAAAGTTCCAGAGTCACGCCGTTGTCAGGCAGGCTGGGGTGGCCAAACGGCTTGTTCAAAAAGCTGCTGTCAAAGCCAGTCTCATTGAAATCGTCGATGATGTCGGGCACGGCGTTAATGCCCTCCCGGCGCCGGCACCACGGGTACTTCTCGGTAAAGAACTTCCTCTTTCTTTCTGCTGCGGTCATTCTGTGTTCCTCCCTAAGTCTTACTGCGTTACGTTTTGGTTTCAGCTGTTTTCTGATGGCAATTAGTTTTATATCTTAGCCGTAAAAGTCATTTTTGTCAATAGATTATGGTAAAAAAATATCTATTTTTTCTGTTGGTGATTTTAGCTTTGGCAGTGGCTTTAGTGGCTGGTTTAACGGTTTATTTCTATTACCAACCGGCAGTTTTATCAAAAAATAATAAAGATAATAATATGACCAAAAAAGAAATCATTCGTCAGCCTGCCGTTGCCGGTAGTTTTTATTCAGCAGATATTAATGAATTAAGTTCAATGATTGATCAGTTTTTGGCAAAAGTGCCATCAGAGACTGCCAGTGGTACGCCCAGAATTTTGATTGTGCCTCATGCCGGTTTGGAATATTCCGGCCAGGTGGCGGCGTATAGTTTTAGACAGTTGGTTGGCTCAGACATAAAAAAAGCAATTATCATTGGTCCGTCTCATCATTTTGCCGATTCGGGCTTATTTTTGTCCGGCGCCAGTCAGTGGCAAACACCGCTTGGTTTGGTAAAAATTGCTGATTTGAATCAAACACTTTCCGGACAAAATAATTTTTTTGTCAGCGAAAAAATTCATCAGCCCGAGCACGCTTTGGAAATTGAAGTGCCATTTTTGCAAACCGTAATTTCTGACGTCGAAATTGTGCCAATCATTGTCGGTCAATTAAATACCAATCAGCGCTTAGGCTTTGCCTCAATTTTAAATAAATATTTGGACGACCAAACGGTATTAATCGTCAGCGTTGATCTGTCGCATTATCATACTCAAACTAAAGCACTGGATTTGGATAATTTATCAATCAAACATATTTTGGCTTTAGACAGCGTCAATATTTTAAACGACGAAATTGATGCGCCCTGGGCTGTGGCTTCGGTTTTGGAATTAGCCAAACAAAACAATTGGCAGGCCAAGTTATTAAAACATGCAACCTCTGGTGATATTACCGGTGACCAGTTGTCAGTGGTCGGATATGGGGCGGTGGGATTTTATGGAGAAGTTAAAAATAAGAAATCAGAGATCAGAGATCAGAGATCAGAAATTAGTGATGAATATACGGTTGCAGAAAAGACCGAATTGTTGCAATTGGCCAGAACGACGCTGGAGCAGTATTTAAAGACCGGCAAAACTTATCAGCCAGAAATTACCAATCAAAAGTTTTTTCAAAAGCGCGGAGTTTTTGTAACTTTGAATAAAAATAGCCAGCTCCGGGGCTGCATCGGCTACATTGAACCGATTAAACCTTTGATTGAAGCGGTAATTGATAATGCAATTTCTGCCGCTGTTTCTGATCCCAGGTTTAAGCCGGTAAACGCTTCTGAACTCAAAGACATTGAAATTGAAATTTCAATTTTAACTTTGCCAAAAGCCGATACCATTGAAAATATCAGTCAAAATAAATTGGGCGCGATTTTGGAAAATGGCAGCCGCGGCGCGACCTATCTGCCTCAAGTTTGGCAGGCAGTAACTGGCCCGGATGATTTTTTCACCAGTCTGTGTTTTAAAGCCGGGCTGGGAGCAAATTGTTTTGCCGACCCAAAAACCAAAGTTTCTTCCTATCAAGCGATTGTTTTTGGGGAGTAACTTTGAATCAAAATTAAAAAATTTCGGCTGATTTTTTTGGGTTTTTTCAGTTTGTCATATCTATTTGTTTTTGTTATAATAAATTCAGCATGAGGTTTAAACTTTTTTTAGGACTAATCGTTTTTGGTACCATTTTGGCTTGGTTAAGCTGGGGGATGGTGATTTTTTATTTTGACCCCGGTCAGGCCGGATTTACCGGTGTTATCCTTTTCTTTGTCAGCTTATTTTTAGCTTTGTCGGGCTTACTGTTTTTACTGATTGATTTGGTCAAAGCCAAATTGGCCAAAGACCAACTTTTGCTTTATCGCATCAGAGTTTCAATTCGCCATTCGATTTTATTTACCGTTATTGTTTTAGGTTGGGCTTTATTAAAAAGTCAGAGTTTACTGCGGTGGTGGAATTTTTTACTTTTAGTTTTAGCTTTAACCGTTTTGGAATTTTTCTTTATTTCAACCCAAAAACAAAAGAATAATTATGAACGAGAAACTTACCCAGATCAAGACCCAATTTACCCAACAGATCAGTCAAGTCTCTGATTTAGCGGTTTTGGAACAATTGGAAATAAAATACCTCGGCCGAAAAGCCGGGGAGTTGACTAATGTCTTGCGCGGTTTGAAAGATTTATCAGAAGCTGAGCGCCGCGAAATTGGTGGGCAGGCCAATGAGTTGAAAAAAGAAATTGAACAAAAAATCAATGAAGTCCGCCAGTCGCTAAAAGGCCAGGCTGTGGGCAATGAATTTTTAGATATTACTTTGCCGGGTGTTCAAACAGCTGAAGGCCATTTGCATTTAATGACCCAGGCAATTTCGGAAATTGCCGAAATTTTTGAGCGAATCGGTTTTGTCC
This sequence comes from Candidatus Buchananbacteria bacterium, assembly GCA_041664985.1. Classification (GTDB taxonomy): domain Bacteria; phylum Patescibacteriota; class Patescibacteriia; order Buchananbacterales; family UBA6539; genus JBAYJS01. Next base: position 17,804 of record JBAYJS010000013.1, read on the forward strand.
GGCGCCGCTATCCGGAAGTTGAATGGGATTGGTATGCATTTGAAGCTTTGAATATGCCACCCAATCATCCGGCCAGAGACGAATGGGAAACTTTTTTTATTGACAAAACGCCGGTTGGCCCAAAAGGCCAAAGGATTTTGACGCCGCATACTTCTTCGGGTCAGGTGCGAGAAATGGAAAGAAAAAAATTACCAATCAGAATGATTAATATCTCAACTTGTTATCGCCGGCAAATTGACGCTTCGCATGCGCCGATGTTTCACCAGTTTGAAGGTTTATTGATTGATAAAGATATCAGCATTGCCGACTTGAAAGGCACACTGGATTATTTTGCCAAACAATTTTTTGGTCCGGACCGGCAAGCGCGGATTCGGCCGTTTCATTTTCAATTTACCGAACCAAGCTTTGAAGTGGATGTGACCTGCGGCGTGTGTAAAGGCGCTGGTTGTAAACTCTGTAAATCCGGCTGGGTGGAAATTGGGGGAGCTGGCATGGTTCATCCTAACGTTTTGAAGGCCGGCGGGCTGGATCCAAAAAAATATTCCGGTTTTGCTTTTGGCTGGGGCGTGGAACGTTGCTACCTAATGAAAGCCGGTTTGAGTATTCCCGATATTCGGATGTTATATCAAAATGATTTGCGATTTTTGAAACAATTCTAGTCTTTTGTCATTTCGACCAACCCCGAGGCGACCTCGATTAAAATAAGTTGAGTCGAGGGGGCGCGGAGAAATCCCTTAAAGTATGGTCAAAGATTATTATGTTTATATTATGGCTTCGGCTTCGGGGACGCTTTATGTTGGAATGACAAATAATTTAGCAAGAAGGGCTTGGGAGCATAAAAATGAAGTAGTTGAAGGATTCACTAAGAAATACGGTTGTAAGAAGCTAGTTTATTATGAGGTTGGATCGGATGTGCTTGGAGTGATAGCGAGAGAAAAACAAATAAAAAGATGGAATCGAAAAAAGAAAGAATTTCTAATAAGAACAATTAATCCGGGCTGGAAAGATCTAAGTAATGAAATTTTAAATTAAAACATTCGTCAGCTCAACCGATTTCAAGGTTATATTCGGAGAGTAAAGAGATTCCTCCACTCCAAAACTTACCTGTGGCACGGTCGGAATGACAAAAAGGGAAAAACGATAAATTATAATTATGAATCTAAAAATATCTTACAATTGGCTTAAAGAATATTTGCCCACCAAAAAATCGGTGCAAGAAGTGGCAAAAGAGTTGTCATTAAAAGGCATGAGCGTGGAACGAATTGAAACGATCAGCTCAGATTTTAAAAATATTATTACGGCAAAGATTTTAGAGATCAGCAAACATCCCAATGCCGATAAATTGCAATTGGCAACTGTTGATACGGGTAAAGAAAAATTAACCGTGGTTTGTGGTGCGCCAAATATTATGCCAGGCCAAATCATACCGTTTGCCCAAATTGGCGCTGAAGTTTTTGATTCAGCCAATGCCGGTGCAAGTTGGGTGGTGCAAAAAGCCAAAATTCGGGGTATTGAAAGTAATGGCATGCTTTGCTCACAAAAAGAATTGGGACTGGGTCAAGATCACAGCGGCATTATGATTTTGGCACCGGGTACGCCCATTGGTAAACCATTGGCAGAAATTATTCCAACTGATTATATATTTGATATTGAAATCACTTCAAATCGGCCTGATGCGATGTCGGTGGTTGGTTTGGCACGCGAAGCGGCCGCGGCTTTAGGGATAAAATTAAACTGGAAAGAACCTAAACCAAATTTAAAAATTACCGATAAATTGCCTCTTGCCGTGGAAGTTAAAGAACAAAAATTGTGCAGCCGGTATCTTGGCGTAGTCATGACTGACGTAAAAGTCGGCCCGTCGCCTTTATGGCTGCAATTAAGGCTTTTGGCTTCGGGTTTAAGACCAATCAATAATTTAGTGGATATTACCAATTATGTTTTACTGGAATATGGCCGGCCGCTTCATGTTTTTGATTATGAAAAAATTTCGGGCAATAAAATCATTGTTCGCCAAGCCAAAGCCGGTGAAAAGATTTTGGCTTTGGATGGTAAAACCTATGATTTAAAACCAAATCATTTAGTTATTGCTGATTCTAAAGTCCCAGTGGCCATTGCCGGTATTATGGGCGGAGAGGAGTCAGCGGCGACGGAAAAAACCAAAACCATTATTTTTGAGGCGGCAATTTTTGACCCGGTTTTAATTCGCAAAACTTCGCGTGAACTGAATTTGCGTTCAGATTCATCCGATTTGTTTGAAAAGGGTTTGCAGCCCAAAAGCGCCATGATTGGTATTTTGCGCGCCATTGAATTGACCCAGCAAATTGCCGGCGGCAAAGTGGCAAGTCAAATTGTTGACAGTAATAAAAAAGAATACCAACCAAACAAAATTAAATTTGATCCAAATATTATTAAAAAACATCTGGGTATTGAAATTTCAGTTGCCCAAATTAAAAAGATTTTGCAGTCTTTGGGTTTTGGGGTTTTGGGTGCAAAAGTTTTAACGGTGGCTGTGCCTTGGTGGCGCGCGGGCGACGTGGTTTATGATTATGATTTGACCGAAGAAATTGCCAGAATCTACGGCTACCATAATTTACCCGTTTGTTTGCCGGCTGGCCAAATTCCGGTCCAACCTAAAGAACCGATCTTTTTTTGGGAAAAAATTGCCAAAGATACTCTTGGCGGTTTGGGTTTTTGTGAAGTTTACAATTACGCCATGGTTTCGGAAAAACTAATGGCCAAGGGCGGATTTGCCAAACAGCCGGCGGTAAAAATTTTTAATCCGCTCAGTGAAGACATGGAAATTATGCGCACCAGTTTATTGCCTCAAATTCTGCAAAATGTTTCCGATAATTTAAATAATTTTTCCGATATCAAAATATTTGAACTGCGAAATTTGTATTTGCCAGCTGGCGTTAAGGAATTACCAAGCGAAATTTTGAAATTAACCGGCGCGGTTTTAACGGGCGACTTGCAAGCCTTTTTTATCACCAAAGGTTTTGTGGAGTTATTGCTGAAAAAATTAGGTCTTAAAAATTATCAATTTAAACCAACCGATCAAGCCTGCCCGCTTTGGCAAAAAAATCAAGCTTTGGATATTTATGTCGGCAATGAATTTATCGGTCAGTTTGGTTTGGTTAATGATTCGATTTTAGCTAACTACGGTTTGCAAAAGCCGGTAGTAATTTTTGATTTTAATTTTTTGGTTTTGGCCAAATTAGCCACTTTGATCAAGGCTTTTCAGCCGCTTTCCGAATTTCCCAGTGTGACTCGCGATTTAGCCATTATCGTTGATGCCAATTTAGCTTGGCAAAATATCAATGAATTGGCCGGTCAGTTTGATAAAATGATTGTTGGGGTTGAATATCTTAATACTTTTTTGGGCAAAGATTTGGGTGAAAACAAAAAAAGCGTGGCGTTTCGGCTAACTTTTCGCTTGGCTGATCGGACTTTGAAAACTGAAGAAGTTGATTTGGTGCTTGATAAATTAGTCAAAAATTTGGCGGAAAAATTTAACGCAAAATTAAGATAAAAATTTAATAATTATTTAAGCTTAAAATTAAAATTTAAGCCAAAAACAAAAATATGCTCGAAACCTCAAAAGACCTGCTTTTTATCATTATTGCCTTTGCCATTTTATGGCTGACGGTATTTTTTTGCTGGGCGCTTTACTACGTGGTGGTGATGCTTAAAAATTTCAGCAAAATGACAATTAGCGTACGGGAAAAATTGGAATTAGTTGATAATATTTTGAAATTGATTCATGATAAATTGGAGAAAGGCTCAAATCACATGGCTTTGGTGACCGATTCGGTAATCAAGTTGGTTGGTTTTGCCATGGATAAACAAAGTAAGGCCAGAAAAAGTAAGAAGAAGAAATAGTTTGGGATTTTGAAATTAGTATTTTTATTTAATTAGGGAAGCTTGCTTTCCTTGCCAGCCTTGGATTTTTCCGGCCGGCAGAATTATAAAAATTTTTTATGTCTTTTGTCCATCTTCATGTCCACTCGCATTATTCGCTATTGGACGGATTAGCCAAAATTGATGATTTAGTAAAAAAAGCCAAAAGTCAGGGAATGCCAGCCATGGCTTTGACTGATCATGGCGTCATGTACGGCTTGATTGAATTTTATCAGAAAGCCAAAAAAGCGGGGATTAAACCGATTTTAGGTGTGGAAGCTTACGTGGCCAGAAACGGTTACACCAACAAAAGACCGCGAATTGATGACGGCCCGTATCATTTGGTTTTATTGGCTAAAAATTTAACCGGTTATCAGAATTTGATTAAATTAACCACCATCGCCCATCTCGATGGTTTTTATTATAAACCCAGAATCGATTTGGAGCTTTTGGAAAAATACCACGAAGGTTTGATCGGACTATCTGCTTGTTTGCAGGGCGAAATTTCCAGACATTTTTTAAACAATGACGAAGCTAAAGCCGAGCAAATGGCTAAGCGTTATCAAGAGATTTTTGGCGTGGGCAATTATTATTTGGAAGTTCAATATCATCCCAATATTCCCAAACAAAAAGAAGCCAATGAAAAGATTTTGGCTTTGGGCAAAAAATTAAATATTCCCGTCGTTGCCACCAACGACGTTCATTATTTAAACAGCGATGACAATTACGCTCAGGATGTTTTGATTTGCATTCAAACCAAAAAAACCGTTGCCGATACCGACCGAATGTCGTATATGGGTGAAGATTTTTCTTTTCATACCGTTGACAGCATGAAAAGTTTTTGGGCAGATCACCCCGAAGTCATTTCAAATACTTTAGCGGTGGCAGAAAAATGCAACTTGGAATTAAAGCTGCATAAAACTTTATTGCCCAATTTTGAAGTGCCTAGCGGCAAAACCGACACGGAATATTTAAGCGATTTGTGCCAGGCCGGTTTAATCCATCGTTACGGGCAGGCTGGCATTACCGAAGAAATCAAAAAACGTTTGGACTACGAATTGGATATTATCAAAAAAACCGGTTTTGCTTCTTACTTTTTGATTGTGGCGGATTTTATCAACTGGGCCAAAACCAATAAAATCGTTGTCGGTCCGGGCCGTGGGTCGGCGGCCGGCAGTTTGGTCGCTTTTTTGATTAATATTACCGAAATTGATCCGTTAAAATACAGCTTGATTTTTGAGCGGTTTTTAAATCCGGAAAGAATTTCCATGCCTGATATTGATTCTGATTTTGCCGATACCAGGCGCGACGAAGTGATTCGTTATGTGGCGGAAAAATACGGCAGTGATCACGTCGCGCAAATTATTACTTTTGGTACCATGGCTGCCAGAGCCGCCATTCGCGACGTTGGCCGGGTGATGGACATTCCTTATGCTTATTGCGACAAAGTGGCCAAAATGATTCCGATGTTTATGACTTTGCAGCAAGCGATCAATACGGTGCCGGAATTACACGAAGTAATGGTTGATCCGGACGGTCGGCGGCTGATTGAAATTGCCAAAAAGCTCGAAGGTTGCGCCAGGCACGCTTCGACTCACGCTTGCGGCATTGTGGTGACGCCTCAGTCAATGGATGAATATGTGCCGCGCCAGCGCTCAAGCCAGGATGAAAACGATATTATGACTCAATACGAAATGCATGCGATTGACGATTTGGGACTTTTGAAAATTGACTTGTTGGGTTTGAAAAATTTAACCATTATTGAAAACACTTTGGAAATTTTGGCCAAAGCCAGGGGAATTAGTATCAGTATGGATAAAATTCCGCTGGATGATAAAAAAACTTTTGCCTTGTTACAAAAAGCCGAAACCACCGGCGTATTTCAATTGGAAAGTTCGGGCATGCGCCGCTATCTCAAACTGTTGGCACCAACCGAGCTAGAAGATATTATTGCCATGGTTTCTTTGTATCGGCCCGGCCCGATGGAATTTATTCCCGATTACATCGGCGCCAAGCAAGGCAAAGTTCGGGTGACTTATTTGGACGAGCGAATGGAGCCGGTTTTGAATAAAACTTACGGCATTATCGTTTATCAGGAACAAGTGATGGAAATTGCCCGGGTTTTGGCGGGGTTTTCCTACAGTGAAGCGGATGTTTTGCGCAAAGCGGTGGGTAAAAAAATCGCTTCATTACTGGCTTTGCAGGAAGAAAAAATGATTTCAGGCATGATTAAAAACGGCATTAAACCAAAAATTGCCCAGCAAATTTGGGATTATATTTTGCCTTTTGCCCGCTACGGCTTTAATCGTTCGCACGCGGCCTGTTACGCCATGATTGCCTATGAAACGGCCTATTTGAAAGCCTACTATCCATCCGAGTTTATGGCTTCGCTTTTAACGGCTGATCAGGGCAATATGGACCGAATCGCCATTGAAGTGGAGGAATGCCGGCAGATGGGCATTGAAGTTTTGCCGCCCGACGTCAATGAAAGCTTTTCGACTTTTACCGTAGTCTACGACACGCCCGAAGTTTTTGCCGATAAATCCAGCAAAAAAATTCGGTTTGGGCTGAAAGCGGTAAAAAATTTGGGTGACAATATTGGCGCGGAAATTATCAAAGAAAGAAAAGAAAACGGCCCGTACAAAAGTTTGGAAGATTTTTTAAGCCGGGTCAAAACTAAAGATTTAAATAAAAAATCGTTGGAAGCTTTGATCAAATCCGGTGCGGTTGATTTTTTTGGCGAAAGAAACAAATTGATTTATAACATGGATAAACTTTTGACCTTTATTAAAAATGTTAATCAGGAAGCCGAAAGCAAACAATCAAGTCTTTTTGGCATGATGGCTGCAACTTCGGTTTTGCCCAAATTGATTTTAGAGCCAATCGAGCCGGCAACGGACAAACAAAAGCTGAATTGGGAAAAAGAATTTTTGAGTCTGTATGTTTCGGCCCATCCGCTTTCCGAATTTGGCGATAAATTGAAAAACCGCACCACCCAAATCAAAGATATTACCGCTGATAACGGCATCACTTATGACCGGGTGATTCAGGTGGCAGGCGTGATCGCTAAAGTCAAAAAAATCATTACCAAAAAAGGCGAGCCGATGCTTTTTGTCCGAATTGAAGACACCAGTAACGGCATTGAAGTTTTGGTTTTTCCAACGGTTTTAAAATCCGACCCTGAAGTTTGGCAGGAAGACAAAATCATTATGATGAATTGCAAGCTGTCGGATAAAGACGGCGAAAATAAATTAATTTGCAATCAGGTCAAAGAGCTTAACGCCCAAAATTTTTCCGATGTCTGCAGAGAGCTTGATGAGCTGATGAGTAATGACACCAGTGGTAGAAGAAATTATTTTAAAAAGTCATTTGCCAAAAAATCCAGCGCCAATCAGGAATTTTTGGTTTCCGGTAATTTCTACGTTTTGGTGCCTTCGCAAATCAGCAAAGATTTAACCGAAAAACTCAAAGCGATTTTAAATAAATATCCCGGCAAATATAAAGTCTTGCTTGCCATCAAAGAGCCAACTGGCTTTAAAAAAGTTATGACTAGCTTTTTGGTTAGTCCGACTGCCGAGCTTAAAACGGAAATTGAGGCGGTTTTGGGCAAAAATTCAACCAAGACCGAAGAGTACGACACTTTTTAATTGCCAAATGATTCAATTTTTTGTATGATTAAATCATGAATAACCCAAGTCATTTATTGCCAAAATCGTATCGCAAACTCGGATTTGGTTTTGCCGGATTGGCCGTATTTATTTTTGTGGTTATTTTATTTTTAACTTCCTCAAAAGCCACCATTATCATTAATCCCGGCCAGGAACAAATCAGCCAGGATTTGGCTTTTACGGTCAAAGAAAACGCCACCGAGCAAGATTTGACCCAGGATATGGTTAATGGCAGAATTATTTCTTTTGAGTTGGAAGGCAATAACGTTATCAGTTCAACCGGAAAAACCAAACAAGAAGCCAGCGGCAACGTTGTCGGTCAAGTAACAATTTTTAATACCGCGGCCAAAAGCCAGACTTTAATTGCCACCACTCGTTTAGCGGCACCCGAAGACCCCAAAACGGTTTTGGTGCGCTTAAAAAGCACGGTGGTAATTGAGCCGGGTAAGCAAGCCACTGTTGATGTTTACGCGGAAAACCCGGCTGGTTTTAAAGAAATCAAAGCCATGAAATTTATCATTCCGGGGTTGGCTTTGACTTTGCAAGAAAAAATTTACGCTAAAAATACCGAAGCTTTGAGCCTTGGCGGCAAAACCGTCCAAGCGATTTTGGAAGCGGATTTGA
>JBAYJS010000014.1:0-24060 GCA_041664985.1 Candidatus Buchananbacteria bacterium
AGCCAGTTTGGTTTTGAAAGAAAAACTGCCCAAGAAATTTTTCTTTTGGGCAACCGTGGCAATTATTGCAACCTATTTTGTGACTTTTGAAAATTTAGTGCCAAATTTCAATACCGGTGAAAAAACAATTTTTGCCGCTTTGTTTTCTTTGGGCGCGGCGTTTGCTTTTGGCTCCTCAACGGTTTTTTCCAAACGCGCCTTGCAAAAAGTCAGCTATAAAATGGGAACTTATTTGCGCTTTGGTTTAACGACGGTATTAATGTTTTTTATTGCGGCGAGTTTTGGTAATCTTAGTGCCATTTCCCAAATTACGCCAAAACAGTTTTTAATTTTTTTGTTGATTGTTTTTACTTCTGGTGCCGCTTCCATGTTTTTGTATTATTACGGTCTGAAAAAAGTAACCGCTTCGGTTTCAACCATTTGTGAGCTGGCTTTTCCGCTTTCGGCCATTTTGTTTGAATTTTTATTGCGGAGTCATTGGCTTTCCTGGTCGCAGTGGTTAGGCGTTGTGGTTTTATTTATTGCCATTTACCAGGTTAGCGTCAAAACCCAAAAAATAGAAATCGAAAAAACCGCTTAAATTTTGTTTGGGTTTTTAAACTATAAAAAATACCGACTAAGTCTTAATGACCAAGTCGGTTTTGTGGTATTGATTAATCGGTGTGGTAGATTTTTGATGAAAATATTTAGGGGCATTAATCCTTGGTAGCAGAGGGCAAAATATGTTATAATTAAAATAGCCATAAAACTAATTAATTTAAGTTTCTATATTATGCCAGAAGGTGCAAAAAAAATTCTAATCATCGAAGATGACAAATTTTTGGCCAAAATGTTGGCGCGAATGCTTGAGTCTTATAAATATGAAACTATTTTGGCCGGTAGCGGTGCCGAAGGTTTGGCTAAGGCTTTAGAGGGTCAAGTCGATCTGATTCTTTTGGATATCATGTTGCCGGATTTGGACGGCTTTGATCTGCTGGCTAAAATTAAAGATAATGTCACTTCTAAAGATATTCCCGTCATCATTATGTCGAATTTGGGTCAGCCTGAAGACGTGGCTCAGGGAAAAAAATTAGGTGCAATTGACTATTTGGTTAAAAGCGACCTGAGTTTGGATGAAGTAGTAACCAAAGTTAATGCTTGTTTTGCCGGTAAAAAATAAAAATAAAATAATAATATGACTATTACCAATGAAAAATTAAAACTTCTCATTGAGCAGCTTGACGTGGTACCAAAAGATCGACTGGAGTTAGCTTTTAAAATCGCTGCGGAGCAGAAAAAACCATTGGCGACGGTTTTGGTTGAAAGCGATTTAATTTCAGACGAGCATGTCGGTAAAATTATTGCTGATGAATTGGGTTACGAATTTATTGATTTAAGCAAAGTGGCAATTGAGGATGAAGTTTTACAGTTAGTGCCAAAATTGATGGCTAAAAGCCAAAAATTAATTCCTTTTGCCCACGACAAAGAAGGAATTAAGCTTGCCATGGTTAATCCCGGCAATTTGGCAGCGATTAATCTTTTAGAAAAAAAGACCGGTGAAACGATTATCCCTTACTATACAACCGGCGTAAATATTGAAAATGCCCTGGTGCTTTATCAAAAAGGCATTCAAAAAGAATTTGCCGATATAATTTCTGAAAACATTAATCAAGCCAAGGACGGTGCCAAAGCCGAAGATCTGCCGATTATTAAAATTGTGGATACGATCATTGAATATGCTTATGAAAATAAGGCGTCTGATATTCATATTGAGCCAACTGAAGAAAAAACCCTGGTTCGTTACCGGATTGACGGTATTTTGCATGATATTATTGAACTGCCAAAAAATATTCAAGACTTGGTGGTAACCAGAATTAAAATTTTAGCCAAGTTGCGAACGGATGAACATTTTAGTGCCCAGGACGGAAAAATCAGAGTTAAAATTGATGCTAATAAATTAGACGTTAGAATTTCAATTGTACCGATTGTTGAAGGTGAAAAAATCGTTATGCGTTTGCTGTCCGAGCGCAGTCGGCAGGTCAGCTTGGAAGAATTGGGATTTTCCAACGAAGATTTGGTTAAACTGCGAAAAGAATATACCAAGCCATACGGCATGGTTTTATCAACCGGACCAACCGGCTCGGGTAAAACCACCACCCTGTATGGCATTTTAAAAATTTTGAATAAACGTGAAGTGAATATTTCCACCATTGAAGATCCGGTTGAATATGATATGGATGGCATCAATCAAATTCAGGTTAATGCCAAAACCAATCTGACTTTTGCCAATGGTTTGCGGTCAATTTTGCGCCAAGATCCGAATATTATAATGGTTGGTGAAATTCGGGACGAAGAAACTGCGGAAATTGCAATTAATTCGGCCATGACTGGTCATTTGGTGCTTTCAACTTTACATACCAATGATGCGCCAACCGCCTTGCCGCGCTTTTTAGAAATGAAAATTGAGCCGTTTTTGGTCGCGTCAACGGTTAATATTATTATTGCTCAGCGGTTGGTTCGAAAAATTTGTACCCAGTGCATTGTCAGCGAACAAGTGGAAATTGAGCAGTTAAAAACGAAATTTTCCGCCGCCTTGATTGATAAATATTTTAGCCCGGATATTAAAACGATTCGTTTATATCACGGTAAAGGTTGTAAACTTTGCAGTAATACCGGCTACAGCGGCCGGGTTGGTATTTTTGAAGTTTTGGTGGTGTCTGAACCGATTCGAGAGCTGATTATGGGTCGAGCCAATGCCGATGCCATCAGACAACAGGCCGCCAAAGAAGGCATGAAAACCATGATTGAAGATGGTATTAAAAAAGCCCTAAGTGGTTTAACCACTATCGAAGAAGTTTTGCGCGCGACCAGAGAATAAAAATTAAAAACCGAAATATTTATGAAATTTGTTTATCACGTTTTTGACTCAACCAATAAAACCAAAAAGGGAGTGGTTGATGCTTCAAATTTAAAGGAGGCGACAAAGCTTTTAATTGATCAGGGTTGGTATATTAAAAAAATTGTGCCTAAGGGCGGATTTAAAACCGGTTTTTCCGAATTGAGTTTTGGGGGAGTTTCTTTGATGGAAAAAGTTTTAATGGTTAAACACTTGGGTACCATGATTAAATCCGGCATCAATCTCAATGAAGCTTTGGAGGTAATTGCCGATCAGACCGTTTCCAAGAAATTTAAAAAAATCATTAATGATGTTTTAGACAGAATCAAATCCGGCCAAAGCTTGGCAAACTCTTTGGCCCGTTACCCCAAAATTTTTGATCCGTTAATTATCAATATCATTAAAGTTGGTGAAGAAAGCGGAACTTTAGAATCAAATCTTGAATATTTGTCCGGTGAATTGGAGGATCGATTGGAACTGAGACGCAATATTCGAGCCGCCGCTTTTTATCCGGCGATTGTTTTTTCGGCAACTTTAGGTTTAGGTTTGATTTTGGCCTATTTTGTTTTGCCAAAAATCACTCAGCTTTTCAAAACCATGGATTTTGATTTACCACTGCAAACTAAAATTTTGCTTTGGGTGGCAAATATTATGGATCATTACGGCCTTTATATAATTGCGGGCGTGATTTTAGGTCTTGTTGCTTTTAGAATTTTAACCAAGCAAGACTTTTTTAAACCGGCTTGGCATTGGTTTTTAATGAAAGTACCAATTGTTGGCAGTATTTTTATCAATTACAATTTGGTTTTAATGAATCGGACGCTGGGAATTTTACTCAAAAGCGGATTGACGATTGATCAGGCCGTAGTTATTACTACCGACACCACTGCCAATTTTGTTTATCGTAAAAAGCTTAAAGAAATTTTGCCGCAAATTCAAACTGGTAAAAGATTATCCGATGTTATGACTGAATTTAAACAATCAAAAAGAAATCCAATTTTTCCGCTGCTGGTTATTAAAATGATCGGGGTAGGTGAGAGAAGCGGCCGGCTTGATGAATCGTTAACTTATTTGGCTGATTATTATGAAAAAGAAGTCGATCATACCACTAAAAATTTGACTACGGTCCTAGAGCCGTTATTGCTAATTTTTGTCGGCTTGATGGTTGGTTTTGTGGCGGTTTCGGTTATTTCGCCGATATATCAAATCACCGGCAGATTTAACCAACAATAAACATGAAGGGTTTTACTTTAATCGAGCTATTGCTAGTTATTGGGATGATGGCAATTGTTGCCGGCATGAGTGTTCCTTTTTTTCAAACTTTTCAGGTTTCTTCAGATCTATACACCAATACCAATACAATTGTTAAAACTTTAGATCGAGCCAGGCAGCAGGCAATCTCGGGTCAAAATAATTCTGACTGGGGAGTTTATTTTGCCAATGATGTTAAAAAGGTGATTTTATTTAAAGGTTCAAATTATGCCAGCCGCCAAGTAGATTACGACCAGGAAATTGTTTATTCAAAACCTTTTAATCTTACAGCTGATTTCGGTAGTGAAGTCAGTTTTTCGGTTTATTCAGGTAAGGCTTCAAAAACCGGTACGATCAGTTTAAGCAGTCAAAACAACGAAACTAAAAAAATTATAATTAAAGATTTGGGTTTAATTCAAATTGATAATGGCAGTTAATAAAACTAAAATTAGACATTTGGTTTTGGGTTTTTCTTTGGTGGAAATAATTTTAGCTGTAGGTCTTTTTGGTTTGTTTGCCACGGCTTTGCTTGGTTTACTGATGGATTCTTACGGCAGTAATTTTTTAGCGGCAGAAAAAAATCAAGCCACGCTTTATGCTCAGCAGGGAATTGATGCAACCTTATCAATCAGACGCCAGGCTTGGAATTTATTGATTAATGGTGACCACAGTTTAACTAATAATTTGGGTCACTGGGAGTTTTCTGGCACGGCTGATTTACTGGTTGATAAATATAATCGTGTCGTTTCTATTTCTAATATTTGTCGCGATGGTAGTAATAATATTGTTGATTGTACTCAGGCCGGTGCCAGTCTTGATCTATACACTAAAAAAGCCGTTTGCAAGGTTTCTTACACCTCAATTAATCATATCCCAAATAATATTGAGTTGGTTACCTATCTGACCAATTGGCAAAGCCGCGACTGGTTTTCAACCAATTGGTTTTTAGGGTCGGGCCAAAGCTATTGGTCTAATGCCAGTAAATATGATTCTGATGATGGCAATATTGATTATGCAACCGCTGGTGAGATTAAATTAGCCCAAACGGCTGGGTTGAAAAATCAGAATTGGAATTTGGATATTGAGACTGACTATGTTTACGATCCGAATAAAATTGAAATTATTAACGGTATTGCTTGGTTAAAATCTTTGGGTGTTGAATATTCTGATCAATCACAAAACGCCGGTTTTGACAGTTCTTCTGGGTGGAGTTTCAGTTGGTGGGACCAGGATTGGGGGGAGGTTTGGCCTTCCGGTAGTCGTCGTAGCTCGGGAGGCAATCCCGGCGGCTATTATCGTTTAATTGTTCCTCGGAGTAAAAATAATTTGGTCGGCGGTTGGACGGAAAGAAGTTTTACGGTCAGCCAAAGTAATTTAAGCAGCGTCAAGCTTAATTTTGACTGGCGAGTTGAACAAAAATCCGGTGCGGTACCAAACACTTTCAGGCTTTATGTTTTTATTGATAAAAATGCCGGAGTAGAGCCAGTAATTGGTAATCAAGTCTGGGCCAGCCCGGAATTAAAAAGTTTATCGCCAATACCAAGTATTTGGAATAATGTTACTAATATTGATGTCAGTTCGGCAGTTTCCGGGCCGGGTACCTATTATTTAAAACTGGCGGTTTGGGTTGAAACGCCCAATCAAAATAGCGGTCAGTTTACTGTTGGTTATGATAATGCCAAAGTAGTTTGGAGCTGGAATGGCGCCGGTTATCCGACTGATAAGCCGACGATTGAACCGGCCGCCAGCTTTACTGCCAATCAACTGCAAAATTGGCACGGATTTTCTGAGCAGGCGAGTAAAAACGGCGGTGAAATATATTACCAATTATCCAATGACAATGGCAGTACTTGGCGCTATTGGAACGGCAGCACCTGGGCAGCGGCTGGGGCAACTAATTATAATACGGCCACCCAGATTAATGCCCATTTCAAAGATTTTTTGATTGATCCGAATAATTTTAAATTTAAAGCTTTTCTGGTTAGCAGCGGTACACAATTAGTTGGCCTTGATGCGGTTGGCGTTTATTATGCGACAGCCGAAGGTAAATATTGGGGCAATGAATTTTTAGTTACTCAGCTAGGTCAGACTGGCGACATTGATGATAGTAATAAAAAAGTCTCACTGCGTTTTACCGCCCGCCAAAGTAAACTGGTCAATCAAATTAGAGTTTATCAGGCAAGTACCAGTGGATTAGGTACTTTTAGAGTTGGTCTCCAGGCGGATAATGGCAGTGGTCAACCAAGCGGTACTTATTTGGCCTCGGGCACTTATTTAAATATTCTCAATGGTTGGCAGTCAGTAACTATTTCACCCAACATTGCCTTGGTTAAAGATAAAATTTATCATATTGTAATTTCTCGCCAAAGCGGTAGCACCAAAGCTTACCGATTTAGTTTACCCCAAAATAATTTTTGGACTTACGATAATTTAGCCGATCCGAATTTAAATGTTTTATGGACGACCAACGGCGGTACCACTTGGTCGGTTTTGGCCAAAACCCCGATTTTTGTTTTGCGTTACACGGATAATACTTTTAATGGTATGCCTTGCCATAATTTTATTACTGACAATAATAGCTATTCCAGAATTTATGGCAACCGGCAAAGAGGTCAAAGCTTTATTTATTCCGGTGACGATTTGGAAGTTTCTGGCGCTTCGTTTTATGTTCGCAAGCGCTCAGCTTCGGCGCCCGAAGATGATTTATATGTTAGCCTTTACAGTTTAAGTGATAATTTAGAATTAGCTTCAAGCACCTTGGCGACAGCTTCGCAAATTACTGATTCTTATTCTTGGCAAACCGCTAATTTTGCCAAAACCAAAATTTTGACCAATGGCAAAGAATATCGAATTTCACTTTACTCACCGCTGACTTCGTCAAATTTGGCTTACGATATCTATGTTATGGAAAATACCAATAATTCCGTTTATAATAATTTAAATTATTTAGGCACCGAAGCTCGCTATAGTCTCACTAATAATGGGGGCAACAGTTGGAATTATTATAATCAGTATGACAGTGCTTTTCGTTTGATTTATTATCCGACCAGCACCGGTTATGCGCCTTTTGGGTTTTTTCTCTCGTCAGCTTTTGATACCGGCAGCCCAAGCAGTTTTAATATTTTGTCTTGGGACCAAATTATTCCTGCTTGCAGCCCGGCTTGTGAAATAAAATTACAGCTTCGAACGGCGCCTGACGCCGGTGGCTTTCCCGGCAGCTGGACTGATTGGTTTGGCCAAACCGGTAGTGGCAGTTATTTTACCAATCCCACTGGCACTTTGTTGCCCTTGAATTTAAATTTTAACCAATGGGTTCAATATCGGGTTGAATTGACAGGCGATGGTAATAATACGCCGGTTCTAAACCAGATCAAAATAAATTATACGCCATGATAAAATTAAAATTTTTAAAAATTAAATTATTTTCTGCCGTTAAACACCAGCGCGGTTTTACTTTACTGGAGGCGATGCTTTATCTAACCATCGTCAGTATCATTTTAGTGAGTATCTCATATTTAATGCTTGATGTAATGGCTGGTCAATCGAAAAGTTATGCCGGTTCGGAAGTAAATTATAACGTTCGCTTCATTACTAATCTTTTAACCAAAGACATCAGATCGGCCAAAGAAATTGTAAGTTTGGATAGCGAAAATTTGGTTTTAACTCAGTCGGATGGCAGCGTCACTTATAATTTTGACCCTACGGCTAAAATTTTAACTCGGCAAGTAGCCAGTCAAACTCCGGAAATTATAAATACAAACCGAGTTGAAGTTTTGGGTAGCTTTGTGGACCTGTCTTATTTGGGCCGAACAAAAAATATCGGCGTATCACTGAAAATAATTTATAAAAACCCGGGGAATTTGCCGGATTATAACGCCAGCACAACGGCCGAATTTTCTACCGAGCTAAGAGGTCGTCGTTAAATTGCAAAAATGAATAACTTGAATAAAACAAAATTAAAACCAAACGGTTATATTGCCTTAGTGGCTTTGTTGATTGTCGCTTCAGCGGCTTTAACTATTGGTATTGCCGTTAGTTTGGCGGGAATTGAAGAAATTCAAGGCAGTTTTGGTGTTACGCAAGCCACTCGCGCTAAAAATTTGGCCAATGCCTGTGTTGAAGACGGTCTGGAAAAACTTAGAAAAAATTGGGCTGGGTTTTCCGGGCAGTTGTTAATAAATGGAAATTCTTGTATAATAAATACAGTGGTCAATGGTAATAATGCCACGCTGGTTGCCAGTGGTACGGTTGATATCTATACTCAAAAAATACAAATTCAAGTTGATAACAATTTAAACGTTATTGCTTGGCAGGAGGAATAAAAACAAAATGTTTATAAAAAAAATATTCGGTTTGGACATTTCAGATTATTCAATTGAAGCTTTGATGCTTTCCCGGCCCCAAAATTTTTTTGGCCGGCCAAAAGTTGCCGCTTACGCCAGAATGGTTTTGCGCGGTGAAGTAGTTAAAAATGGAATAATAAAAAACCCGGCTAAATTAGCCGACAATATTTCTAAACTTTTAAAATCGGCGCAACCGCAGCCGATTACCACGCCATATTGCGTTATTTCACTGCCTGAATCTCAAGTTTTTACGGCAGTTTTTAAATTGCCGGCCGGTTTGAAACATGACGAAGTCAGAAACACAATACCTTACAAAGCCGAAGAGGTAATTCCATTCCAAACTTCGGAAGTTTATTTTGATTTTAAAACCATTTCGCGCCAAGGTTCAACCCAGGAAGTTTTTTATGTCGCTGTGCCGACAAAAATTGTTGACACTTACGTTGAAGTTTTAAAAAGTATTGGTTTAAAGCCAATTGCCTTGGATTTGGAATCAATCAGTCAGGCCAGGGCTTTGGTTGATTTTCGGAAAAAAATGACCAAAGGTATGTTGATGATGGATATTGGTTCGCGGACAACCAATTTAAATATTTTTGATCAAAATGGCATCCGGCAGAGTCTAACGATAAAAATGGCCGGCAATCATTTTACCAAAGTTTTGGTCAAAAATTTAGCCTTGCCGGAAAAAGAAGCTAATGCTTTAAAAATGAAAGCGGGATTCGATACGGCCGGTTCTTCCAGCCAGGCGGCTACGATTTTAGACAACGAAGCAAAAAAAATTATTGTTGAAACAAAAAAATTCATTGATTATTATCAAGCTGAAACCAAACGAACAATCGGTGAAGTGGTTTTGGTTGGTGGCTCTTCACTTTTGCCAAAATTTGATCAATACGTGGCCAATAATTTAAAACTGGAAACCAACCTGGGTAAGCCGCTGGAGAAATTGGAAAATCCCCAGGAGTTGGTAAAATTTAAAAATAAAGCGGTTTTGTTTGCCAACGTGGTTGGTTTGGCTTTGCGCGGATTTTATCGCAATCCCAGTGACGGTGATATTAATTTATTGCCAGTCAAATTTAAAGTTTTTGCTTTAAAACCGGCTAAGGGTGACAAACGAGCTTGGCAATCAGTCTATATTCGCTTGGGTGTTTTTGGCTTTTTAATTTTGGTTTTAATTTTATTGTTTGCTCTAAGACAGCGGGGTAATGATTTTTATCAACGAGTTTTTCCATCGCCTCAGTATGAATCAAATATTGAATTCGATGTTGATCCTCAAGTTTTGGACGAAATTCGTTCAGCGCTTTTGAATCCACCCTTGATGTCAACCACTACTAATACAGATGGATTGAAATTAAAAGTTAAACCAATCACTTTGGGATTTGTAAATGTTCGGCAAGAGCCAAATCCGGCTTCGCCTAAAATCGGGCAAGCCGCATCGGGTTTAGAATATATAATTTTGGAAGAACAAAAAGATTGGTTTAAGATTCAGGTCAACGAAACGACCACCGGTTGGGTTAGTGCGACTTATGTTGATAAGTTAGAGTAAAATTTGGTTTTTTGTGCTATAATATAATTAATAGCTATTAATATAAATTTTTTAAAAATTAAGCCTTAAGGCAAGGGGGTAATTATTATGAAAAAAGTCAAAGGTTTTACTCTCATTGAGCTTTTAATTGTTATTGGCATTATTGCCATTTTGGCTTCCATTATCTATGTGTCAGTTGATCCTGGCCGCAGATTAGGCGAAGCCCGCGATGCCGCTCGATGGAGTTCAGTTAACGCCATTTTAAACGCCTACTTGAAGTCAACTGTTGACCAAAGTGGCACCGAGCCAGCCAGCTTGGCCGCTGATGGCACTAAGTATATGGTTTCCGGTAGCGCTACGGCCGGTTCAGCTGATTGTACGGCAGCAGCCGGTGCAATTAGCCGGATTGATTTGTCCGGGTTGGTAACTAGCGGTTATTTAGCTTCTTTACCGATTGACGAAAAGAGCAGTGGAACTGATGCGGATACTCAATATTATATTTCCAAAGCCGCTAATGGCAGAATTACCGTTGGCGCCTGTGCTCCTGAGAGAACAACCACTGGCATCAGCGTCAGCCGCTAAATTAAATAAAAATACTATGTTTTTGCTAACTCCGGAATAATTCCCGGAGTTAGTTTTTTTCGCTTGGTTGTGATATAATAAAATATATGGATAATGCCGAAAAACAAAAGGTTAAAGATATAATTAGCAGGGAAATTGCCCTGGAAGATGATATGCTTGGGCTTTATTCCGGTTTGATTAAAACTGAAGATTTTTTGAATTCATTAAGTCAATCAGACAAAGATTTGGTTAACGAGATTATTAATATTTTGTTGCGTGATACGGCTCGCCACAAACAAACCATGGAAAAAATAATTATCGAATCATTATGAGCAAAAATTCAGTCATTGAAAATTTAAATAAAGGTTTGGACTTTGAAAGCAAAGCCCAAGACGCTTGCGAAGAAATAATGAGTTTTTTTGAGGACAAACAGACTTTGGATACAATTCGTTACATCCGTGACGATGAGGTAAAACACATTGGTTTGGTCAAAGAACTTATTAGGGTTATTAATAAATATTAGCTTATGTCAAAAAAAGCAGTCTTTATTATCGCCCAAAAGGATTTTCGCGACGAAGAAATTCTGCAGCCCCAAAATATTTTGATCGCCCGCGGGATTGAAACAAAAGTTGCCGCCAAAACCAAAAATAAGGCAGTTGGCAAATTGGGTACGGAAATTCAGCCCGATTTGGCCTTAGCCGAAGTCAATGAGAAGGATTTTGATGCCATTATTTTTGTCGGCGGTCCGGGAGCGACCGAATATGTTGATGACGAAACGGCTTGGCTTCTAATTAACAATTTTAAGTTGGGGGGGAAAATTATTGGAGCGATTTGTCTGGCGCCACTGATTTTGGCCAATGCCGGGGTTTTGATCAGCAAAACCGTGACCGGTACGCCAAGTATTGAAGCTGATTTGCGCAACAAAGGCTCCGAGTATACCGGAATGCAGGTTGAAGTCGACGGTAAAATCGTAACGGCTAAAGATCCGACGGCAGCCAAAGAATTTGGCGAAAAATTAGCCTATCTTTTGGAAGAATAAAATCTATGGTCTACGATGTTATTATTATTGGTGCTGGCCCAGCCGGGATGTCAGCCGGCATTTATTGTTGTCGTAAAAGACTGACGACTTTGATTTTGGCTAAAGATATCGGCGGTCAAACGGCAAAATCTTGGGAAGTGGAAAATTATTTGGGCTATAGTTTGATTTCCGGCGCTGATTTGGCGAATAAATTTAAAGAGCATCTCGATAATTTTAAATGTACTGAATCAAAAATCGGTTTTGAAATAAAAAAATTAACCCAGTCAAAAGAATTATTTACGGTTCAAAGTCTGGATGGTATTACTTATCAAAGTAAAACGGTTATTATTGCTTCGGGTAAAAAACCGCGAGAGCTTGGTTTAGTCGAAGAAAAGAAATTTTGGGGCCGGGGAATCACTTATTGTGCCACTTGCGACGCGCCATTGTTTAAAGATAAGGTCGTAGCGGTAATTGGTGGTGGCGATGCGGCGCTTGATGCGGCTTATCAGCTGGCCAAAATTGCCACTAAAGTTTATTTACTGATTAAAGATGAAAAGATAAAAGAAAACGTTGATAAGGTTTTATTGGCTAAAGTTTCCGAATTGGAAAAAGTAGAAATTTTATATCAGGCAATAGCCACAAAAGTTTTTGGTGAAAAATTTGTTTCTGGTTTAGAATATCAAAATCAAAAAACCAAAGAAATTAAAAATATTGATTTGCAAGGAATTTTTGTTGAAATCGGCTCAATTCCAAATGTTGATTTTTGCCGGGGTTTGGTTAAGTTGAATAAGAAAGATGAATTAATAATTGATGAACATAATATGACTTCGGCTGCGGGAATTTTTGCCGCCGGTGACGTGACTGACGTAATTGAAAAACAAACAATTATTGCCGCGGGTGAAGGGGCTAAAGCCGCCATTGCCGTAGCTAACTATTTAAGCCGTTTAAAAAATTAATTCTAAATAAGTTTATGCCAAAAATCGAAATTTATACTTTGCCCACCTGCCCTTATTGTCGCGCCTTAAAGGCTTTTTTGGATGACAATAAAATCAGCTATATTGATTATGATGTTTCAACCGATTCAGCCAAAGCCGATGAAATGGTAAAAAAATCCGATCAAATGGGTACGCCGGTTTTAGATATTGACGGCAAAATCATCGTCGGTTTTGATCGGCAGGCAATTAGCGAGGTACTGGGAATAAAGTAGGAATATTGACTCAGCTAGCAGTTTGCTCTATAATATAATAACAATTAAATTAAGCTAATTTTTAACCAAAGGGGCCAAACCCCTTACTTTAGCTATAGAAAGTTTAGGCAAAATTAAGCCTATTATATAAATCATAATTTTTAATATCTAATATCTAAACAAATTATAAAATCCAAATTATAAATTCCAAACGGCTGTGATCAGTGTTTATGATTTAAAAAATTGTTGTTTAGTATTTGTTTAGGATTTTCCGCCAGAGGCGGATCTGTCTTTGGTACGAAGAATTTAGGATTTAGAGTTTAAGATCAAAATGTCTAAGTTTCAAATCAGTTCACAATTTAAGCCGCGTGGCGACCAAATTAACGCGATTAAGCAACTGGTGGCAGGCTACAAAAAGTATCCAGAGCAGACGCTTTTGGGCGTGACCGGCTCGGGAAAAACTTTCACGATTGCCAACGTCATTGAAAAAATTCAAAAGCCAACTTTGATTTTATCTCATAATAAAACTTTGGCCTCCCAGCTTTATCAAGAATTTCAAAGTTTTTTTCCGGATAACCGAGTTTGTTATTTTGTGTCTTACTACGATTACTATCAGCCGGAAAGCTATATGCCACAAACTGACACTTACATTGAAAAAGATGTTTTGATCAATGAAAAAATCGAAAGGTTGCGGCTCGAATCGGCTACTTCGCTTTTGGCCAGAAAAGATGTGATTGTGGTAGCCTCGGTTTCTTGCATTTACGCTTTTGGCCAGCCGGCTGATTTTGAAGGTGAAAGTTTTCATTTGGGGGTTGGTCAAAAAGTAGAAAAGCAGGATTTGCTTGGTGCTTTAATTAGAATTCAATACGAACGAAATGATATTGATTTGCGGCCGGGCCGATTTCGGGTGCGCGGTGAAACCATTGATTTAATTCAGGGCTCAGCCAACAGTAATGTTTTGCGAATCAGACTGGCTGATGATATGGTTGAATCAATCTCTGATGTGAATCGAATCACCGGCAAAAAAATCAATGATTTGCGCGACGTTTTTGTTTATCCGGCCAAACCTTTTGTGGTGCCGGCTGAAAGATTGCCAGCGGCGATAAAATCAATCAGAGAAGAGTTGGCTCAAACCCTGCCTAATCTTGGCCAAATTGAAGCTTATCGTTTAAATCAGCGAACGAATTACGATTTGGAAATGCTTGAACAGCTTGGTTATTGCAAGGGCATGGAAAATTATTCGCGTCATTTTGATAATCGTAAACCCGGTCAGCCGCCGTTTAGTCTTTTGGATTTTTTTGAATATACTTCAAAAGATTGGCTGTTGGTTATTGACGAAAGTCACCAAACTTTGCCGCAGGTGCGGGGAATGTATTTTGGTGATTATGCCAGAAAGAAAAATTTAATTGATTATGGTTTTCGTTTGCCCAGCGCGTTTGACAATCGGCCGTTGAAATTTGCCGAATTCAGAAAACGGATGAAACATGTGATTTATACTTCCGCCACGCCGGATCAGTATGAACTGGAAAGCAGCGGGCAAGTGGTTGAGCAAATTATTCGGCCAACCGGCCTGATTGATCCGAATGTGATTGTTCGGCCAATCAAAGGCCAAGTGGATGATTTGGTTGAGGAAATTAAAAAAACTACGGCCAAAGGTTATCGAACCTTGGTAACGACTTTGACCAAAAGAATGGCTGAAGATTTGTCACAATATTTTTCCGATCAAAAAATCAAATCAGTTTATTTGCATTCTGAAATTGATACTTTGGATCGGGTGGAAATTTTAAAAAAATTAAGATTGGGAAAATTTGATGTTTTGGTCGGCATTAATTTATTGCGGGAAGGCTTGGATTTGCCCGAAGTGGCGCTGGTTGCGATTTTAGATGCGGATAAAGAAGGCTTTTTACGCAATAAAACCAGCTTGATTCAAACCATCGGCCGCGCGGCCAGAAATGTAAATTCCAAAGTGATTATGTATGCAGATGTAATGACTGGCTCAATCAAGCAGGCACTTTTTGAAACCGAACGTCGCCGTAAGATTCAACTGGCTTATAATAAAAAACACGGTATCACGCCAAAAAGTATTCAAAAAGCGATTATTGAGGAAGAAGAAATTGTGATTGAACCGGGTGAAAAAGGATCTGAGTTTAAATTAGATAAACTGATTTTGGATTTGGAAGGCCAAATGAAAGCGGCGGCTGAAAATTTAGAATTTGAAAAGGCGATTGAGCTAAGAGAAAAAATTGAAAAGTTAAAGAAAAAGTTGTAGGGTTTTCCCTCTTCGAATATGGAAAGGGTTAAGGTAAAGTGAAAAGTTTACTCCCTCATCCCTAGCCCTTCTCCCAAAAGGGAGAAGGGAGCTAATAGAAATTTGAAAATTAAATTTAAAGCAAAGACCTCCCAAGCGACGCGAGTCACAAGGGAGGTCGAAATCATTGAAAGGTTAGGTTAGGCTATATGAAAGTAGCCATACCAGACGGCTCCGACCAGGAGTGCTGATACCAGAAATCCTTGTAGGTCGAGGTAGCCTTTTTCTTCAACGATTTTATGGATATACCACCCGGGCTGAATTACCGCCAATGGTGTGTAGGCGGTTAGCAGGATTGAGACCTGCAGGGCGGGTTTGTCCATGGCGCTTGGTTGCAGATAGAACAGCAAAATCAAGGCCAGGATAATGGTGGCATAGCCGAAGTGCCAACACCCGCCGAATGGAAATTTCCCAAGGCCTGAGCTCGTCGGTTCAACGACGTGGCCTGGGATTGGCTGGGTCAGAGCATAGACCACATGGCAAGCTGCCGTCACAATAATGCTGGTTGCACCGTAGTAGAGGATAGAGAATATTGGCCATTCTTTGCCAAGCGGCGCGAGGTAGTAGATCACCGGGGTGAGCAGCAAGAGGTCTGCCCAGACGCCGCCATGACACCACCACGGGATAGACTTTTTACCCAGCTGTTTGTGAGTGAGCCGGCCTTCCCAATAGGCGATGGCACCACTGAAAAGGACAACGATCACATTCAATATCGCGAGTTTCATCGGTTTCCTCCTAGTTTAGTTTCCGCTTCATGAGCTTCAGCAATTAATTGGTATATCATATTTGACTTATTTTGTCAACAGTCGGTATTAATTTTTGGCTAAAAATATAAAAATTTTTAATAAAAAAAATGTAAATTATTAATTAGAAATTGAAAATTAATTAATATTATGTCTGAAAAATTCATCACAATTCACGGAGCCCGTGAGCATCCAGCCTCAAGCCCGAATTAGAATTTTTAAATTTTTAACTTTAATTCTCAGAGCCGCCTTCGGCTGACATTAACTAAAGATTAACTTTATTTATTGGCTTGAAGCGGGATGAGATTGAGAAGTAGAATGGTAAATATATTTTATGAGTGAGAATTATATTACAATTCACGGAGCCCGTGAGCACAACTTAAAAAATATTAATGCGGAAATTCCGATTGATAAGCTGACGGTTTTGACCGGTTTATCGGGTTCGGGCAAATCCACGTTAGCTTTTGATACGCTTTATGCCGAAGGTCAGCGCCGGTACGTTGAATCATTGTCCGCTTACGCCAGGCAGTTTTTAGGCCTGATGAATAAGCCGGACGTTGACAAAATCACCGGGCTTTCGCCGGCCATTTCAATTGAACAAAAATCAATTTCCCAAAATCCGCGCTCAACTGTGGGTACGATTACTGAAATTGCCGATTATTTGCGTTTGCTTTATGCCCGAATCGGTATTGCTCATTGTCCAAACTGCGGTAAAAAAATTAAGCCCCAATCGGCCGAAGCGATTGTGGATATTTTGCTTAAGGAAAAAGTCCAAACCAAAATTCAGATTTTAGCGCCAGTCATTGTTGGTAAGAAAGGAACCTACGAACAGTTGTTTAAAGATTTACATAAAAAAGGTTTTGGCCGGGTCAGAGTTGATGGCAAAATCTATGAGCTTGAAGAATGGGAATCAATCAAACTGAAAAAACAAATTAAGCATAATATTGCCATTATTATTGATAATTTGATAATCAAAAAAGGCGTTGAAAGCCGCTTGACTGAAGCGGTAGAAACGGCGCTGGCTGAAGCCGAAGGTTTGGTTTTGATAGTTATTGGCAAAGAAGAAAAATTATTTTCTCAGCATAATGCTTGTGCTGATTGCGGAATTTCGTTTGATGAATTGCAACCGCGGATGTTTTCTTTCAATTCGCCGTTTGGCGCTTGTCCGGAATGTCATGGTTTAGGTTTTACCCAAAATTTTGATCCGGATTTGGTGGTACCGGATAAAAGTTTGTCTTTGGTTGATGGGGCGATTAAACCCTGGAAAACCTATGGTGAAGGTTGGCGCAATCAACTATTGGAAGGTTTGGCCAAATATTATAAATTTGATTTATGGACGCCTTGGAAAAATTTACCGGCTAAAATTCAGGCAGTAGTTCTTTACGGTTCAGAGGCTGAAATTAAATTTGATATTAAATCTCCCGATCGCGGTATGAGTCACAGTTGGACGGGAAATTTTGAAGGTGTAATTACCCAACTTGAGAGATTATATAAACAAACGGAATCGGAATGGCGCCGAGACGAAATGGAAAAATATATGCGCATTGGGCCTTGTCCGGTCTGTGCCGGCAAAAGATTAAAGCCGGAAGTTTTGGCCGTGACCGTTGGTAATAAAAACATTTGGGAAGTTTCAGAGCTATCCATTGAAAAGCTGCTGGAGTTTATTGATGCAGTGCAATTAAATCCAACCGAGAAAGAAATTGCCAAACTGATTTTGCGCGAGATTAAAAATCGGCTGCAATTTTTAATTAACGTCGGTTTGGATTATTTAACTTTGTCGCGGGAAGCGCGGACATTGTCAGGCGGTGAAGCTCAGCGGATCAGGTTGGCCACTCAAATCGGTTCGGAGCTGCGCGGAGTTTTGTATATTTTAGATGAGCCGTCAATTGGTTTGCATCAGCGGGATAATGAAAAATTAATCGATACCTTGCGCCGGTTGCGCGAT
The DNA here is from genome assembly GCA_041664985.1 of Candidatus Buchananbacteria bacterium. Taxonomy (GTDB): domain Bacteria; phylum Patescibacteriota; class Patescibacteriia; order Buchananbacterales; family UBA6539; genus JBAYJS01. The sequence continues at coordinate 17,750 of JBAYJS010000014.1, forward strand.
TTAGGCAATACCGTAATCGTGGTTGAGCACGATGAAGAAACCATTTTAGCCGCGGATTATGTTATTGATTTAGGTCCGGGCGCGGGGATTCACGGTGGGCATATTGTTTGTTGTGGATCGCCGGATGATATCAAAAAATGTAAAGATTCGGTTACCGGCCAGTATTTAACCGGCAAAAAGAAAATTGAAATTCCCACTAAACGCCGCAAAGCTTTTGACTATTTAGAAATTATTGGTGCTTCTGAGCATAATTTAAAAGGCATTGACGTTAAAATTCCGCTTAAAGTTTTTACTTGCGTCACTGGTGTTTCCGGTTCAGGCAAAAGCACTTTGATTAATGATATTTTGTATAAAGTACTATACAAGATTTTTTGGGCCTCAACGGAAAAACCCGGAAAGTATAAAGCCTTGCGCGGCTACGGCCGGCTGGACAAAGCCATTATTGTTGATCAATCGCCGATTGGCCGTACGCCCAGATCAAATCCGGCCACTTACATTGGCATGTTTACCGCGATTCGCGATTTATTTTCAATGACGGTTGACGCCAAAGCACGCGGCTATAAACCCGGTCGGTTCAGTTTTAATGTGGCCGGCGGCCGTTGCGAAGAATGTGAAGGTGATGGTGTCAAAAGAATTGAAATGAATTTTTTGCCGGATGTTTATATTGAATGTGAAAAATGCAAAGGGGCGCGCTATAATCAGGAAACTTTGGCGATCAAATATAAAGGTAAAAACATTTCGGAGGTTTTAAATATGACTGTCGAAGAAGCGTTGGAATTTTTCAAAAATATTCCGGCCATTGCCAATAAACTCCAAACGCTTAATGACGTTGGTTTGGGCTATATTGCTTTAGGCCAATCAGCCACAACATTATCGGGTGGTGAAGCTCAACGGATAAAATTAACTTCCGAGTTGTCGCGTAAAGGCGGTAACACTTTGTATATTTTGGATGAACCAACCACGGGTTTGCATTTTGCTGATGTCAGTCGATTGTTGGAAGTATTAAATCGGTTGGTGGAAAAAGGTAATACGGTTTTAGTGATTGAACACAATTTGGATGTGATTAAATCAGCTGACTGGATTATTGATTTGGGTCCGGGTGGTGGTGATAAAGGGGGACGAGTGATTATTGAAGGCACGCCGGAGAAAGTGGCCAAAGCCGCCAAGTGGAGCTATACCGGAAAATATTTAAAGGAAGTTTTGAAATAATTTTTGATTTAATTTTTTCTCCCTTCTCCTTTGGGAGAAGGGACGGGGATGAGGGAGGAATCAGAGAATGCCCTCACCCTACCCTCTCCCGAAGGGAGAGGGATTGTAAGAGTATGAAAAATCGATTAGTGAAGTTAGCCAGAATATTGAGAAAAAATCAGACACCCTATGAAAGTAAACTCTGGTGTTTGCTACGCGACAAGAGGTTGGAGGGTTTGAAATTCCGGCGACAATATCCGATTGGAATTTATATTGTTGATTTCTGTTGTTTTGAAAAGAAATTAATTATTGAATTGGATGGTGGCCACCATAACCAAAATGAACAAATCAAAAATGATCAGAAAAGAGATCAATATTTAATCAATCAAGGATATAAAATCTTAAGATTTTGGAATAATGATTTAGATAATAATATTGAAGGTGTAATTGAAAAAATATTAATTAGTCTTTAATCTAATTTTTATGCCGGAAAATATTTAAAGGAAGTTTTGAAATAAAAAAAGTGACCAAGTAATACATGGTCACTGTGTCCTTAGGTAAGAGCGATTCCTCCCTCAAATTGACGAGACCCTTGCGATGTCGGCGATCGGTATACTTATCCGCTTTGCTGAATCACGACAGCGATTATTCGTAGCTATGACATCAAGTTCTACTGATTCTTCGTTGCAACCAACAACCTTGGCTCGATAGACAGTGCTACCGACCATTAAAATCCAAAAGTTGGTATTGCCGACCAGTCCCTTAATCCTTGATTTGATTGTCTCCATTTCCGTCTCCTGTAGTGGATTGTCTAAGGTTTAACCTCTCTGACTTTAAGTGGCAAATGGTTAGATTTATCAGTTAAAGTCAAAGGATTTTTGAATCTGACGTATATATTATTAAAAAATTTTTAGATTTTGTCAATGCAAGAATTAAGTAAAAAAATTCAGCAGGCGCCAAAACAACCGGGTTGTTATTTGTTTAAAAATAAAGCCGGTAAGATTATTTATGTCGGTAAAGCCAAGAATTTAAAAAATCGGGTTGGTTGGTATTTTAAAAAAGAAAATCAGGTTTTTAAAACCAAAGATTTGGCAGCAGAAATTTATGAAGTTGAATTTTTCATTACCGATAACGAAGTTGAGGCTTTGCTTTTGGAATCGGCTTTGATTAAAAAACATCAGCCAAAATATAATATCCAGCTTAAATCCGGCGATCGTTACGCTTACATCAAAATTACCAAAGAAAAATGGCCCAGGCTGGCAACTGAGCGAAATGTAAAAAAAGGCGATCAGGTGTTTGGGCCGTATCCTTTTGGTCAAGCCAGACAGCAAGCCATCAGGCTGGCAAATAATTTGTTTAAATTGCGAGTTTGCCGAAATTTACCCAAGCGGGCTTGTTTACTTTGGCATATCAAATTATGCAGCGCGCCCTGTATTGGCCAAATTTCCGAAGTGGAGTATCAAAAAAATATTGATAAAGCCGAGTTGCTTTTGAAAGGTCAAACCAAAGAATTGATTTGCCAGTTGGAAAGTGAGATGAAAGAATTTTCCGGTGATTTGAATTACGAAAAAGCCAAAAGTCGCCGCGATCAAATTTTAGCTTTAAAAAATATTTCTGAAAGACAAAAAGTTTCGTTGCAAAAAAAATACAATCAAGACGTTATTAATTATCTCAAGCAGCCGAATAAAATTGTAGTTCAGCTTTTTAATATCAATAAAGGCATAATTTCCGGCCGGAAAGAATTGGAAATAAAAACGCCGTTGTTTTCCGATCCGGCCGAAAGCCTGGCTGATTTTATCCGGCAGTATTATTTTTCAGCCGATTTACCCGAAGAAATAATTTTACCGATTCAAATTTCGGAAGTTTTGCTTTTGGAAAAATATTTATCAAAAATTGCCGGGCGGAATATAAAAATTTTCGTACCTAAAAAAGGCGATAAGCTTAAATTATTGGAACTGGTTAAAAAGAATTTACAAGCCAATTTAAAAACCGGCACCGGCGGTCTGCTTGAGCTGCAGGAAAAATTAAGTTTGCCGACTTTGCCGCGGATAATTGAATGTTTTGATATTTCCAATTTAGGGCCGACCAATATGGTTGCTTCAATGGTGCAGTTTGTCGATGGTGTGCCGGATAAAAATAATTACCGGCGGTTTAAAATTAAAACCGTAACCGGCCAGTCTGATTTTGCCGCCATGAAAGAAGTGGTTTATCGCCGCTATTATGGTTTAATTAAAGACAAAGCCAAATTTCCCGATTTGATTATGGTTGATGGGGGCAAGCCGCAATTATCCGCGGCTTTAAGTTCTCTGAAGGAATTGGGCTTGCAAGTGCCGCTAATTGCTTTAGCCAAACGGCAGGAAGAAATTTTTACTTTAAATCATCAATATCCGATAACTTTAAACAAAAAATCCGCCGGTTTAAAACAAATTCAGCGGATTCGGGACGAAGCTCATCGTTTCGCAATTAAATATCATCGACTTTTACGAAGTCAAAAAGATTTTTAAAAAAATAACCGGCTTGGTTTTTCCAGTGGAATGCAAGCCGGTGAGTAGAGCCGTTAATTGAGGCCAATGGTCAATGAATGCCTATTTTTAGCACTTAGACAAGGCGAGTTGAGTAACCGGCCAGTCCCAGACCAGATGTGGTCTTGTTCCCCTAAGGTTAGGGCGATCCCGAAGAGCATGTCTGTCTGATATTATTTAGGATTGTGGGTTGCCGGCCTTTTGTTGACCAAGCAACAAATTCTCTTACTTTTTCAAAAGACTCGACAGACGAAGCCAGCTGACAGCCAAGAGAATGATTTAGGCTATCATTATTTTTAGTTTTTGTCAATCATTTTTTAAGATAAAAAAAGAGGCAAGACTCTGTTTTTTTACAGATTCTTGCCCGGGGATAATTGCCAGGGAGCGAGAGACTCCCTGACCTTGGCTAGATAACTAAACTGATTAGTTGGTTGACGGTTTGTCAGACTGTCAAGCTGATCAGCCAGATGGCCAAGGTTTTTTTGGATTGGCTGGTTTCAAATAACCACTGAAAAAAGATACCATCTGCAGCGTTGGGCTTTGACACAGCAGTTGCGCTTGAAGGTCGGGCGATCACTGCTGCGGCTTTGGTCTTTTGTCAGTTGCCATTTCTGAACCCTCCCCTGAGCTAGGCTGATTTTTTTGCCATAAATAAAATTGGCATTTAACCAGGACCCAGGAAATCAGAAACTTATCCAGGTTATTCGATTGAAAAGTTTATCAAAAAATTTCATTTTTGTCAATGATTGATTGACTAATTGGTAAAAAATAGGTTAAGATAAAGCCGCTCGCAAATCAATTCTGCGGGCCTGAACCTAGACAATTTCACAATCTTTTGGCACTAGACGGAAGGAGAAAGAAATGGGAATTCGCGCATCGCCGTAAGTGGTTTTGGCGTGAACGGGAAAGCCTGGTCAGTCGGCCCGTTGTCGACAAAAAAGACTTGGCTTATTTCGGGTGTCTACCGGAGATACGATCTATGAAAAAAGAAGAAGGCCACGTCATCGGAGTTGATGATGGCACAGATGGTTTGGCCGTTGTTTTGCTGACCACAGACGGTCAAAGGGTTGCCACCGGTGACTGCAAGGTGCCCTTAACGAAAGGGCCGAAAGGCGAGCGAACGCAAAATCCGATAGACTGGAGGAATGCGTTCAGAACCGCTTTGGCTGATGCCAGAAGTAACGCTGCCGGATTTGGTATCGATTTTGGACCCTGCTTGGGTATTTGTCCGACCGGGCAAATGCACGGCAAAGGCCAACGAGGTGCCGATGGAACGTTTGGCAATAGCGTGAGGCTGTGGTGTGACGCCGGCAGTAAGCCGGAAGCGGACGAATTGACCGAGTTGTTTGGTCATCCCGTGCCCCAGCGGCTTCTGATCTCGCGTTGGCTTGAAGAAATCCGGCATTTTCCCGACCGCGCTCGGGAATGCACTTTCCTAACCACGCCGTCTGGCGTGATTGCCACATTCCTTGACCCTCAAGTCAGAGGTCTGGGTTTTGGCGATGCTTGTGGTGCGTTCCCGGTTGATCCTCAAACCGGTAAGTACTATCCGGAAATGGTTCGTCAGTTTGACGAACTGACCAAAGGCATCGGTGTTCGGCCGTTGCTTGAGCTTCTGGCGCAACCGGTAATGGTTGGTGACATTGTCGGCCGAGTTGATCAGGCAGCAGCTGACTATTTCGATCTGCTTCAAGGGCTGCCAATCTTTTCGCCCGAAGGTGATCAGCCTACGACTTTGGCCGGCACTTTCACCGGTAAAACCGGCGTGGTGGGATTTTCCGGCGGAACTTCCTTTTGTTGGAACATGATTGCCGGCCAGGCTTTCATTGGCCGCCACCCCGGAGTTGAGCCGTTTATGACCTGCGATGGTCGACGGTTCTTCATGTGCCACATTCAAAACGGCACACCTCCGATGAACGCCATAGTTGAAGCCCATGGCGGATTTGATGTCGTCATGCCCTTGGCAGCTCAAGCGCCGGTCAATTGCAGTGGTTTGATCATGCTGCCCCTAATGGAACCGGAGCACGGATTGGGTTTGCCGACCGAAGCGCATGCTGCCATGTTCAATCTTCGGGCGGACAATCTTACTACCGGTAATATGGCGCGGGCAGCTTTTTTGGGCTCGATGTTCAGTCTGCTTTGGAGCGTTGAAGCGCTTCGTCGGCAAAACATCATTGCCAGGGAATTTGTGGTCAGTGGTGGCATTGCCAAGTCCGAATGGACGGTTCAGGCGATTGCCGATGTTTTTGACACCCCGTGCCGGATCATGGAAGATGTTTCGGGTTCATCAGATGATGATGCGAGCCGGTTAGCGAAGGTCATGAAGACGCAGACTTCCGGCTTCGGCGCCGCTCTGATGGCTCTCTATGGCCATCGCAAACAGGGCAACTCAGATTTGGAGTGGCCTGATTTTCTCCAAGATGCACGGCCAAAGAACACCCGCGTTTTCCACCCGATCCGCGAGAACGTTGCCGCCTGTCGCAGCATGTATCAGGCTTTCTGCCCGATCGTTGAGCGGGTAGCGAGCGAGCTCAATCGCATTCCTTGGGTTGCTTAAGCCGCCCAGAAGTAAGTAGTCTGTTCATTGAGTCCGGAAGAAGA
>JBAYJS010000015.1:0-23858 GCA_041664985.1 Candidatus Buchananbacteria bacterium
GATCGTATCATTGATATTTTTCCTTCTCATCAACAACAACAGATTCGGCTTCAGGTTTCCATGACCTTAAAAGCTATTATTTCTCAACAACTAATTCCCAAAGAAAAAGGCGGTCGAATTGCTTGCCGAGAAATTTTGATTAATACACCGGCCATTGCTAATTTGATCAGAGAAAATAAAATCGCTCAGATAAAAACCGTGATTCAAACCAGCGCCAAAGAGGGGATGATTACTATGGATCAAGGCTTGATTAATCTTTTTAATCAAGGTTTGATCAGTAAAGAAACCGCCCAATCCCATATGTCCAGTCCGGATTTAGTAAATTAAAATTTTTTAAATAAACAAAAATAACAAAAATCAATCCCAAGCCAGGGGTTGATTTTTTATTGATTTCATGATATCTTATGGAAGTTACTTCCAAAATTAAATCATGGGACGTTACCCGTCCGCCACGCAAGCCGAGAAGTAGCTTTGGATTGCGAGGCGTTGCGGGCGGGGCTCAGTAGTAATATAATCTATGTATTATACGTATATTTTAAAAAGTGAAGTAGATAAAAAGTTATACGTAGGTTATTCAAATGATTTAATTAAAAGATTTAAGGAACACAACCAAGGCTTGGTAAAATCTACAAAAACAAGAAAGCCATTTAAGCTAGTCTATTATGAAGCTTGTTTGGACAAAAATAAAGCATTGGCAAGGGAAAAATATTTTAAGACTGGTTTTGGCCGAAGATTTTTAAATGGTAGAATCTAAACTTGGGACGTTACCCGTCCGCCACGCAAGCCGAGAAGTAGCTTTGGATTGCGAGGCGTTGCGGGCGGGGCTCAGTTGGTAGACTCGCCAGTTGGCGGACTCTTAAACAAACCACCACAAGAAAGTTTAATTAAAAATTTTACAAAATAATCATGGGACGTTAGCTCAGTTGGTAGAGCAGTTGCCTCTTAAGCAAACGGTCGGAGGTTCAAATCCTCCACGTCCCATCTTAAATTAATCAACGTGGAGTTTATCCCGCTTAAATTGCGCCCATAGCTTAATGGATAGAGCACTTGGCTTCGGACCAAGGGGTTGTAGGTTCGACTCCTACTGGGCGCAATTTGAGCAGGAAACTAAAAATAAGTACCAAGGCTGGATTTAATCTCTAAAATTAGGGATTTTTTTGTTTTTAAGGTATAATAAAAAAGGAGGAAAATATATGGAACAAAATGAAAACTTACAAAACACTTTTAAAATTTCATTAAACAACGACCTGATTAAAATTGAAATGACTAAAGGTGTTAATAATGTCACTGATAACGTTAAACAAGCCGAGTTAATCAGCCAAGGTTTGCAGGAAATTTTAAAAAACAACCAAAACCAAAAATTTAATTGTCTGGTTGATCTCACCTTATTGGGATTATCCGCCCACTATCCTTCACCTCAAGCCCGACAAATTTTTGCCAAAATGTTAGACTACGAACAAATTAAAAAAGTGGCCGTTTTGGTACCAAATTCTCTTTTGCAATCAATCATGAGATTTATCGTTACTATTTCCAGAAAAAAAGAAAGAATTGAATCTTTCCACAATCAATCAGACGCTTTAAAATGGCTGGCTGAAACCAAAACCGATTAATTTGAACTAAATTAAAACCCCGACTCACGTCGGGGTTTTTATTTTGAAGCTAGTAATTATTTTTTTAAGGCTTCTTTTAGATTTTTACCGGCTTTAAATTTCGGTACAACCACTGAAGGAATGTCAATTTTTTCAGAAGGATTTCTTGGGTTAACGCCGATTCGACCCTTACGAGTCCGAGCGGAAAAAGCACCAAAACCAGTTAAGGTTACTTCTTGGCCTTCTTTTAATTTATTAATGACGGTCTCAGTAAAAGTGTCAACAATGTCTTCGACTTCTTTTTTTGAAACTCCAACTTTTTCGCTGATGGCGTCGATTAATTCTACTTTGTTCATTTCTACCCCCTTTCTGACCGCAAAATGCGGATAAGGTTAAATTACTAATTAATTTTAAACTTGATAAAATTATGTTACTACACTTTGACTTTTCTGTCTATACGGCTAAAATTTATAACTTTCTTGGAGTGAGCGTCAATCTCTAAAAACACACCATTGACTGTAACTTCACCTTCCTCGGGAATTTCAATCGATGGCCCGGTACCGGCTAAAAACGACTGAATGATTGGTTCTTTTTTATCGCCAATGACCGAATCAGTGGCACCAACCATGCCTACGTCGGAAATATAAGCCGTCCCTTGGGGCAAAATTCTCAAATCAGCAGTTGGCACGTGAGTGTGAGTGCCTAAAACAGCTGAAACTCTACCGTCAACATACCAACCAAAGGCGACTTTTTCAGAAGTGGCTTCGGCGTGAAAATCAACAATGATTGCCGCCAAATTACTATTTTCAAACTTGGCCAAAATTTCATCAATTTTATGAAACGGACAATCAAAATTGTCTTTGATAAAAACCCGACCCATTAAATTGATAATTAAAACTGATTTTGAACCAACTTCAATTACTTTGTAGCCCGCGCCAGGAAAATCACCGATGTAATTAGCCGGTCGGATCAAAACCGAATTTGGCGCGTTTAATAATTTTTCCGCTTCCGGTTTGGACAAAACGTGATTGCCGGAAGTAAAAAAATCAATACCCGAGTCAATCATTTCCTGTAAAATCTTTGGCGACACGCCTAAACCGTGAGCTAAGTTTTCGGCGTTGGCAATTACCAAATCCGGCTCATATTCTTTTTTTAATTCCGGCAAAATTTGTTTGAGGCCGTTGCGGCCGATTTTACCGATGATGTCACCAAAAAATAATATTTTCATATCAAACCAATTCCAAAACGAGGCTGAGCCTCGTTTTGGAATTATTAATTTATCTAGCGTATTCAATGATTCTAGTTTCACGAATAACGGTTACTTTAATTTCGCCCGGATATCTCAATTCAGCTTCAATTTTTTTAGCAATTTCTTTGGCTAATTTCAATGAGGCTAAATCGTCCAATTCATCTGGCATAACAAAAACCCGAATTTCCCGACCGGCTTGAATGGCGTAAGCTTTTTCCACACCGGCAAAATTAGTCGCCACTTTTTCCAATTCATCCAAACGTTGTAAATACTGTTCATAAGTATCTTTTCTCGCACCGGGTCTGGCGCCAGAAATTGCATCAGCCACCTTAACGATGATTGCTTCTAAAGTTTTTGGACTGTCTTCATGGTGAGACTTGGCGATATAAGCAATTTCTTCGGGTAAACCAAATTTTTTCAAAATGTCGTAACCAATTTCCGGATGACTACCTTGAACTTCATGGTCAACCGCTTTACCAATATCATGCAGCAAACCGCCTTTTTTGGCAATCGCCACGTCAGCGCCCAAATCTTCAGCCAGCATCGCTGCCAAATTGGCAATTTCAATTGAATGCTGCAAAATATTTTGGCCATAGCTGGTCCGGTATTTTAAGCGGCCTAAAATCTGGACTAATTTCGGATCTAAACCGGTAATGCCCAATTCATACAAAGTATTTTCACCGGCTGTTTTGATTTCAGTGGCGATTTCTTTTTTGGCATTATTAATCGCTTCTTCAATTTTGACCGGATGAATTCGGCCGTCTAAAATTAATTTTTCCAAAGCTCTTTTGGCCACCTGCCGACGAATCGGTGAAAAGCCGGAAATAGTGATGGCTTGCGGAGTATCATCAACAATAATTTCCACACCGGTTAATCTCTCAACGGTTCTGATATTTCTGCCTTCGCGACCGATGATTCTGCCTTTCATTTCGTCAGACGGCAAATCAATTGTGGTTGTAGTACTTTCCGTGGCATGAGAAACCGCACAGCGCTGAATGGCCAAAGACAAAATTTCTTTGGCTTTTTTGTCCAACTCTTCATTGCCCTGATTAGTCAGTTTTTTGGTTCGAGCCAAAATATCTTCTTTGATATCGCGTTCAGTATTGTCTAATAAAACTTTTTTGGCTTCTTCCTGGGTCAAATTGGCGATTTTTTCCAATTTAGCCATTTGCTCTTCTTTGACTTTGCCAATTTCGGATTTAATCCGATCGATTTTTTCGGCTTTTTCCAAAAGTTCCTGTTTTTTATTTTCTAATTCCAAAAGCTTTTGATCAAAAAGCGATTCGCGATTTTCCAAACGCTTTTGGGCTCGTAATAAGTCCTGTTGGCGTTGGCGCTCTTCAATTTTGGCATCTTCAATGATTTTTAAAGCTCGATCGTTGGCCGCCAATAAAATTTCTTTTTGTTTGGCCTTGGCTTCATTGATTAAATTTTCAACTTTGGTTTCAATGGTATCTTTTCTTTTTACCGCCCACATCTTTCTGGTCTGATAACCAAAAGCAATGCCGCCGATAATGCCGCAAAAAAGCGCAATTGCCCAATAGATTGTTTGCATAAGTTTCTATCTCCTAAAAGACAGAGAACTAAGAGGTTTGATGTGTTTTACCAATTGGCCTAAAAAGGCTTTAGAGTAATAATTAGTCGGTTTAGCAAAAAAGACCAGCTAATTATTGAAGGCTAATTTTTCGAATGATAGATGTGATATTCTTTCGAAATAAATTAGTTAGGATGATGGAATCTAAGCAATTTTCGGCCAACTTTTATACTGATAATCAATCAAGTGACTTAATTCTCTATACTTCTGTTAGTTAAATAAGTCTGCATCTACTCTAGCATATTTATCGATTTTTGGCAAGAGTAATAAAATAATAAAATTCTACACCGGCAAATCATTTTTACTAAAAATTATTTAAAAAAATCCCCACAATTTAATTGCAGGGAAGGGCAAAGATCTCGTTTTTCACTTCGGCGGCTTAATGACTGTCAAATCAAGTCTGACATAGTCAGACTGTTCTTTTCGGGTGCTAATGGCACAAGTGGCCATAACTACCAAATTCTCACAAGCAGACTCGGAAAAAGACCAGCCAATCGCCGCACTCTGCGCAGCTAAGGTCTGACTGAAAAACCCATCCTTCGGTAAATTGGACATCTTCAAGGCTAGACGCAAAATGCCAAGCGGATAACCATTCTCGATCGGAACCAACCAAAAATCCCTCATCAAAAGCTGGAAAGACTTAAGGTCGTAAGGGAATTTTAATCTGTCCTGACCGTAATAGTATTCCGAATTTACGGCAAAGGCTCGCAAGTCATAAATCTTAACTTCGGCAGTCAAGACTTGGACACTCAGTCGGATTTTTTCCGGTCTCATAACGGCCTGATACCAGCCAAGTCCACGGCCAAAAGCCGCTTGACCACTGGCTGTAATTACAAATGGCCGGTAAAAAAACGGATTATCCGCCAAGTATTCTAACGCCTTACCAAAGCGTCGATCTCTTTGGTAGATTCGCCAGCTAGTCACTGTTTCCTCTGGCGTCTCACACAAACTTTCTGCCGCCAAATATACCTGCTGTTCAAACCGCTGATCTTCTAACCTTTCCGACATGGCTCAATCCTCCTGGATTATTTTGGCCGACATGGCCTCAACCATTGTTTTGTCGCCCTTAGCGACAACTGACTCACCGTAAGCCAGTTTTAAAACTTATAATACTCCTAAAAAAAAGTCAATCTCACTTTTAAAGTAAAAAAAGAGGGGAGACTTCATTTAAAGTTCCCCTTGGTAGTGTGCGGCTGATTTTGGCCTACTGTTGCGGCCCGCCGCCGATCATCTGCTCAGCCCAGGGACAGGGCTTAATATGACACGTTGGCGGTTGGAAACCGTCAAAGACATAGAGCCCGCCCTGCCCGCAGCCCGGTGACGTATTGGCGGCAATCTTAGCCTCAAAAAACGCCGCCGGATCCTCATTCATCTTTTTGATTTCTGCTAAACCCCACATGATGCTTTCCTCCTTGAACGGTCCACCAGACTTAGCTACAAGAACAGCTACGGTGTCAGGAAGTCGCAGACTCCATAAGGTAAGTGAGGACTTACTGCTTTCCGGTCAAGAAATTTCTTGAGGTTGGCCCAATCAAGATTGAACTGTTCCTCTCCGACCTCCTGGCGTTGCCGGGCAACTACCGCCGCCTTGGCTTTTTGCGTTTTGGCAGCCTGATATTCATAACGAAATTCGGGGTAAGTCATTGCAGTTTCCTCCTGTTGGACCAACTCGATTTAGGCGCACTAGACACTAAGACAAAGATCGAAAAAAGCTAACCTTCTTGCCTGCCCGCCGGTTGGGGACTGGCGGACAAGGCGGGGGGAAAAGATTAGCTTTTTTCGACTAAAAAAACTCTTTGGGCAAGAGTCTTTCTAATCCTTGTTATCTTCCCCTAATTTATCCGCCAAAGCCAAAAGGGCGTAGGCGGATGGGCTGGATTTAGCACTCTGTCACCCCGATTTATCGAGACCGAGTTGCTGGCTACTATTGGGCCAGTACCCTTAGCAAGTAGCACTCTTGATAACCTCTCAGTTGTAATGATATAAGTATCTTAGCAAATCTAAATAAAGTGTCAAGTGCTAAAAACCCCACCAAAAAGCGGGGCTTTGTTTTAAGGCTGTCTTTGTTTATTTGATAATTTTATCAATAATCCCGTATTTTTTAGCTTCTTCGGAATTCATAAAATAATCGCGGTCGGTATCTTGCTCGATTTTTTTGACTGACTGACCGGTATGGGAAGCTAAAATCTGATTCATTCGTTCTTTAATTCTTAAAATGTGCTCAGCCCGAATTTTGATATCGGCCGCTTGACCTTCGGCGCCGCCCATGACTTGATGTAACATGATTTCCGAATTTGGCAAAGCGATTCTTTTACCTTTGGCACCGGCTGCCAAAATAACTGCTCCCATTGACGCTGCCATACCAATACAAATTGTCATCACGTCGGCTTTCACATATTGCATCGTATCATAAACTGCCAAACCGGCGGTAACCGAACCGCCCGGACTATTGATATATAGCTTGATGTCTTTTTTACCGTCTTCACTGTCTAAAAACAAAAGCTGGGCAATAACGGTGTTGGCCACAGCATCATCAATTGGCGAACCCAAAAAAATAATGCGTTCTTTAAGCAAGCGGGAATAAATGTCATACGCCCGTTCGCCAAAATTTGATTTTTCAATGACGGTTGGAATGAGATACATAATTTTGCAGTTAAAAAATTAAAAAAATAAGAAAGCAAGAAATTAAAACTCGATGAATTCTTAATTTCTCGACCTAGACAATCTGCCAAAACCCTTTTTCGGTACTAATTAGTCGGCCATTGAGTTTAAAGCCGGCGGCTTTTTTGTGACCACCACCACCTAACATTTTAGCCAATTCCGAGACATCAATCAACTCCTCGTTGGTGCGCAAACTACCTTTGATTATGTCATCTGACTGCTGCTCTAAAATTAAAACCGCTTTAACCCCGGCTAAATTATTCAAAAAATTGGCCACACCTTTGGTAATTTCAGCACCAAACTCAACATATTCCAAGTCATCTTTGGTAATAGCCACAAAAGCCACTCCCAGTTTGGCGTTATAACTTAATCTGGTTAAAATTTTTCCCCAAACCTGCAAAGCGTCAACGGTTTTATTGCGTAAAATTGAATCACTGACCTGGGGCAATAAAGCGCCGGCGCGCAAAAGATCAGAAGTAATTTCCAGTGACCGGTCGTTGGTATTAGGATTGGTAAAATTATAAGTATCATAAATAATTCCCGCCAATAAAGCCGTGGCTTGTTTGGCAGAAATTCTTACGCGTAAAGTTTTAAAAAACTGAAAAATAATTTGCGTGGTGGAAACGGCGTTTGAATCAACTAAATTAATTGTGCCAAAATTTCGATTGGTATTGTGATGATCAATATTGATAATCAACGGCAGCGGCAAAAACTGCGGCAAAACTTGGTCAACTCCGGCATAGCGCAAATCGCCCGAATCCAAAACCACAATTAAATCATATTGCTGAGCCAGGATATACTTTGGATCGGTGATAATTGGTTCATAATCAGTCAGCCAGGCTAAATTACTGTCGGGCTGATCAACACAAAATTTATCATGAGTTTTACCAAGACTTTCCAGCCAAAGCCCAAAAGCCACTAAGCTGCCCAAAGCATCCGCATCCGGCCGGGGATGGGCAATCAATAAAATATTTTGCGCTTCACTGATTTGTTGATAAATTTTTTGACTAATTGCGGTAAAATCCATTACGGCTCAAACGTTTATGATTAAAATTGGCTAGCCAAAACCATTTTGATTTTAAAATGGCACCGCTAGGTGCCAGATTCAAACTGCTTTAGACATAGCCAACTATTTTAGCCTTCTTTTCTGATTCGGTCAAGTAGGGCTTCAATATCGGCAGCTTTGGCTTCGGTGTCGTCAATGGCAAAGAAAAGCCGAGGTAAAGGCCGCATGGTTAATTTTTTGTTCAGCAAAAACTGTAAATGCCCGGCATTGGCTTTTAATTTTTCCAGGACTTTTTTAATATATTTAGTTGGCATGACCGAAAGCCAAACTTTGGCGTGCCGTAAATCTTTTGAAGTTTCCACTTTGATAATTGTCACCAAACAATCACTGGGAAACTCCATTTCGGTCAAAAGCAATTGACTCAATTCGTGCCGGACTAATTCATTAATTTGATCAATTCGATGGGACATGACAAATAGAATAATTAAGCTAATTTTTTGGCTTTAACTTCTTCCTGGTAAACTTCTAAAATGTCCCCAGGTAAAACCACCGGTTTACCCTCAAATTTCAAACCGCATTCTTTGCCCTGAGGTATTTCGTTAACTGCTACTTTATTAATCTGTAATTGAGTAATATAGCCGCTGCCGATTTTTCTTTTGTCGCGTAAAACATCAGCTTTGCTGTTTGGTAAAATCCGACCCTTGGTCACGCTACCGCCGATAATGATTGAATCTGATTCTTTACGGAAAATGGCTAAAACTTTCAGCCGACCAAGTTCGGTCTTTAAGACTTCTGGCGCCAAAAGTTTTTCCAAACGTTTTTTTACTTCATCCAGTAAATGGTAAATAACTTCATAATTTTTAATTTCAACTTTTTTTTCTTTGGCCATGTTCTCGGCCGCTAAAGTCATTTTGACGTGAAAGCCTAAAATCAAAGCATTGGCTGATTCCGCTCGTAAAATATCGCCTTCGGTAATATTGCCTAAACCTCTAATAATAATATTAACTGCCACCTCCGGGCTGCTTAATTTATTTAAAGAAGCAATAATCGCTTCCAGTGAGCCCAAAACATCAGCGCGTAAAATTAGATTCAAAGAAACCGTACCGGCTTGACTGTCACTACTTGCCTCCATTGGTTTACTGTAATCAACGGCTTGCTGATTAAGTTGATATTTACTCATTTTCTTTTTTTTATCAATCTCTTCTGCCACTTGCAAAATATCACCAACCGAAGCGGCCGCTTTCAAACCTAAAACTTTAACCGGCATCGAAGGACCCGCTGCCAAAACATCTTCACCGCGAAAATTTTTCATCGCTCGAATTTTACCGTAAAAAATTCCGGAGATTTCCACCAAGTCACCAAGATGCAAAGTCCCAGCTTGAATCAAAATTGTCGCTACCGGACCTTCACCGCGGTTAATTCTTGATTCAATCACCGTGCCGACAGCGGCTTTATCCGGGTTAGCCATAATATTTTCTTTTTCGGTTTCTGCCACCAGCAAAATCATATCTAATAAATCATCAATACCTAAACCAGCTTTGGCAGAAATTGGCACACAAATGGTTTTGCCGCCCCATTCTTCCGGCGTTAAATTCAAAGCCGCCAAATCCTGTTTAACTCTTTCGACATTGGCGTCGGGCTTATCAATTTTATTAATCGCCACAATCATCGGCAAACCGACAGAATTAATGATTTTAATTGATTCTTTAGTTTGCGGTTGGATACTGTCATCGGCAGCAATTACCAAAATCGCAATATCGGCTACTCTGGCGCCGCGCGAACGCATGGTGGTAAAAGCTTCGTGGCCTGGCGTATCAATAAAAGTGATTTTGCGTTTAGCAAAATCATCCCGAGTATCACGAGGGATCCCTCCCTTTGGTTTGGATGGTTGTTCTCCTTTAGGACGGACAACCACCTGATAAGCGCCAATATGTTGAGTAATGCCGCCACTTTCACCGGCAACCACATCAGTTTTTCTGATTGCATCAAGCAGTTTGGTTTTACCGTGATCAACGTGACCCATGACAACTACCACCGGTGCGCGTTCCTGTAATTTTGTTTGATCGGTTTCGGCTAATAAATTTTCTAATTTCTCAGAAGTGGTTTTTTCATTTTCCACAGCGGTTGCTGTATCAGCAATTACTTCATAGCCTAATTCCTGACCAACAATTGAAGCGGTATCAAAATCAATTTCTTCATTCATGGAAGATAAAACGCCATTTTTCATTAATTCGGCCATAACCTTGGACAAAGGCAAATGCAATTTTTCGGCAAAATCTTTTACCCGAATCACGTGAGCAATCGCAATGGTTTTTTTATCTTCCGCTTTTTTAACCAAAGCTTCTTCAATAATTTTTTCAGCCGGACTGGTTTTGGCTTTATATTCGGCCAAAAGTCTTGACCAACTTTCAACAATTTTTTGCGCCTGGCGATCATCAATTTTAATCGCTCTTTTGCCAATATCAAAACCAACTGTTGGTAATATTTCCAACAGCTCTTTGCTGGATATTTTTAGTTTTCTCGCTAATTCACTGACATTCATAATTTATTTTCTTCCTATTCGATAGCTACTACCCAAAGGTTAAAGAGGCTATAAGAGGATCGCCCCTCACCTTTAGCTTTTATTTAATCAAAAAACAATATTATTATGCCGCTGCTAAAGGCCACGGGCGGAATCGAACCGCCGATAAAGGTTTTGCAGACCTCTGCCTTACCACTTGGCTACGTGGCCTTTAGCAGCGGCTAATAGTTATAAATAACTTTTCAAACAAACACCATAATAAGGTGAGGGGTTGCAGACCTTTGCCTTAATACTTGCCTGCCCGCCTTTGGCGGGGCTACGTGGCTCTAATATATCATTTAAAATAATAAAACCTTTGACAGAGAAGTAAGACTAAACTTCTCAGTAGACTGATTTAGTGTAACAGAAAAGCCTTAATAAATCAAGCTGAAAAGATTACTATTTTGGCTAAAAAAATTACAAAGCAATCTTGAATAAAAAAAAGGCTGCCGAAAAAATCAACAGCAGCCGACTTGTTGTGTCTGCGCCCGAGTCGCCTCTATCCTTTGAATGAGAATTGCGGCATCCTCTGGCGGCATTTTGAAAGAGTCTGAAGGCATGCGCTGGGTGTATTCGCGGCGGCGCAAACCAACTCCCTGCGGTTCGCAATGGCACCAAAACAACTCGTTCGGAATTCGGACATTACCATCAAAATAGGCCACCACTTCGCGCGGGCTGATTTGCAAACGATCGGCGATTTCTTGCCCATCTACCCAGCCTTCGGGAATGTTTTTGTAACCTTCGTGCCAGTTACAGGGGTGCGATGCCCACTGCCAACCAGTGGCTTGATACTCTTCAGTATGGACAAACGGCTCCCAAATTTCGGAAAAACCCTCGTCCAACTTCTGGCGATATGCCTGGTATTCGCCTTGCCAGACCAGCTGTGTTTCGCCCCCTTTCGTCAAAGAGCGCCAGACTTTAATCAGCGGCCAACGCGGATCCTGCCGCGCAGCAATGACTTTCTGTGCCTCGTCCCACCACTGAGCATAGCTCCAGTACAGAGCAAACAGCCCCCGTTCGCCGGTATGGTCAATGTAAACAACTAGTTCACCTTTGACCGGCGGGCGATAAAGGTGGCCTGCCTGGTATTCGGGCGGGGCATAATCGCCCGTAGCCGAACCGTCCAAACGAAGTTCACCGATCCACTCCGTTAGACAGGTAAAATAGCGGCCATGCAAAAAAACATCCGGCCCGCCTTCGTCAGGGCAAATGAAGCCCCAACCTTTATCTCGATGAAAACACTTGATCCTGCCCCGTTTTACTTGAGACATTGGATCGACCTCCATTGGTTGTTATCGACAAACTAGCAGAACCATTCTGCAGCCTGACTCGACAAAATAGCCTAACATAAATACTAAAAAAAATCAACCCCACCTAGCTGGGCGGGATTGACTTTTTGGGCTGAAAAAATTAATTTTTATTGTTTTTATTCAACGATTTCAATTTTAGCATAAACAATGCCAAAACGAACAGCATCATTATAACTGCGAAACCAAACATCGGCGCGATAATGATAGCGGGCATTCATTCTGTCCTGAACAATAAAGATTCGGTCACCAAAATATTCAGGAATTCTGACCTTGGTACCAAACTTTAAAAAGTTGGCCGCAATGGCGTTTTCTTCATTGTGCTCACACAAATTATAGCCATTAGCCGTGGTACAAGGATCACTATCGGTTTGGCCAACCGTGCTGGAATAAGCAGTTATTGGCACATTTTCATAGGTTTTAACCACCTTAACCTCTTTGGCCGGCTCAAGTGCTATTTTAACTTTTGGAGCCTCTTTTTCGCTTAAATTAGCCTCTGGCTGGGTTGATTCAACCTTAACTGGCTTTAATAGATTAACCTTGCTATTACTGGCCAAAGCTGGGTTTTCAGCCGCTTTAATGACAAAATTTGGCTTAATAATGCTATTTTTTGGCTCAGCAGCCACCGCATAGTGAGGGAAGACAAGCTCAAAAACCAGCACTAAAAGCACGGTAATTTCAGTTTTTCGCGAATTGATTGTTTTGATAAAATCCATAGTTGGTTTAAATAAAAACTTCCCAGTTTTGGAAAGTTAATCATCTTAGCACATAACCCTATTTTTGTCAATATCAAGTGTCAAGTCAAAAAAAAGACCTCTCAAAAAAATGAGAGGTTCACAATGTTCATTTAGGCAGATATTACCTGCCAATTAAGGGTCTGGCCACCCAGAAACAGCCTGACTGGGCCGATCCGTTTGGGAACTTTGTAAGGTTCCCGGACCAACTGAATGGTTGCCGTGTTTCGGGTTAAGCCGAAATACTCAGCAAAGTAACGACTGGCAAAGTTATCCAGCCGATCCAAAGCCTTGGCCGCCTCAAACACGTGAGCGTAAACTGCCATAGCAACCGGACCACAGTAACAGCCGGCTTTGGGCTGATTTTTCGGATTTTTACTGCGGCGTTTCAGCCACCAAGGATGAGGGGCGCTATCGGTGCCCAGCCAAATCCAGTCAAACCCGGACGTGGTGTAGCGGACTATGGCTTCCTGATCAGCTTCCTGCTTAGCCGGCGGCTTGCAGAAATTATCAGGGAAAATCACCAATCCATTGGTACTAAATACCTTAGCCGCTGTCAGCACCAGATGATGTGGCGTGACTGTCGCGCCAATGCGGATGCCACTTGATCTGGCTGACTCAATAAAGCCAAACATCGCAGCCGAACTGACGTGTTCAATCACGATTCGCAAGTTAGGGAACTTGCTAATGATATCAGTCAGTACGGCAATGAACGCCTGCTCAGCATAGAGCGAGTCAACTCCGGGCATTTCAGCGTGCACGCGCAAGGGAAAACCTAAGCGCTGCATTTCGGCAAAGACTGGATAGAGATCCTTGAAGTTGCTCACACCGCCCTCAGAGCCGGTGGTAACGCCATCAGGATACAGTTTTCCAGCCAAAACTTTGGCTTTCTTGAATTCACCAATCATTGCCGGCGTCGTACGCGGAGTAATCCGTACCGTCATCAGCGGCTGAAAGTTGGCGATTTGGAAAGCATCAAGGACAGTTTGGATTTCGCCGCGGTATTGCCGCACATGATCAACGGTCGACACCCGGCCATGCATCAAGTTGGGCTCAATGACTGCCCGAGCAAAGACTTTTGCCTCAGGCGGCAAAACCCAACTCAGCAAGTCGTGATAACTCTCCTCACGGCCATGGAAATGACCGTCGTCTGGTGCTGTTAAAACAATGGTTTTCTTTCCCACAATTTTACCCTCCAAGCCGTGTTGTGTTGTAACTAAAAACACTCAAATCATGCCGGTTTTTAGCTTAGTATATCCAATAATTATTGTCAATTTCGTCAAGCGATAATTATTTTTAATTATTTTTTTAAAAAGTGCTATAATGAATTTTTAATCATTACTTTAACTAAATGACCAAACTACAAGAAGTCTTTAACAAAGTCCAGGATACCAAAAGAAAGCAAAGAGAATTAAAAAGATCTTACCGCGATAGCTTGGAAGGCTCTGAACAATATCAAAATATTATTGATCAAATAAATATCTTAAAAGAAAAGAAAAAAGCCATTGAAGAAACTTTTAAAAAAGAATTTCCCCAACTGGAAAGATTAAAAAATGACATTGAAAGTGACAATGAAATTCTAAGCGATTTGACCATCAATTGCATGATTAAAGGCGAGCCGGTTGAAATTATGGACGAATACAATAACCAATATCAACCAATTCTCAACGTCCGATTTAAAAAAATCTAAGCCAACTAAAAAACCGCAAAGACGCCTAGTGATGCATTCCTGCGGTTTTTTTAATATAATTTAAATTTATAGTTGACAAATTAACAAAAATATGCTAATATATATTAACTCGACTTTTGTTATGCGTAAAAACAAAAGAGAGTAAAGGCAGTAAACGAAGGAGAGACATCGTGAAAGTGAAAAATGAACACATCGGACTTGTTGTACTTCTCGCAGTTTTGGCCGCACTATTTCTCGTCTATGATCTGTGGCTGGTATTCACCCGCACGATCGATGGTAGCCACATACCGTTTTTGTTCCCGATACTGCTGGGCGCATTTGCCATCGTCCTGTATAAACACGGACGACCGGCCAACGAGCCAAAAAGTGAGCGCGACGCCTAGCGTCGCTAACCGAGCTTAAGCATCTCGTAAAACTGCTTTCTTTTTTTACAAAAATTATTTTTTGATTATTTTAAAAACAAACAAATTGTAATTTCGATGATTGGATTTTTTCTTTTTAATTTCAACTATTTTAAAACCATATTTTTTTGTCAATTCAAACGGCAAATTCAAATCAATGTCGGCAAAATCCGCCCAACCAAAAAATATCGTGCCATTTTTGTTTA
The DNA here is from genome assembly GCA_041664985.1 of Candidatus Buchananbacteria bacterium. GTDB lineage: Bacteria > Patescibacteriota > Patescibacteriia > Buchananbacterales > UBA6539 > JBAYJS01. Next base: position 14,998 of record JBAYJS010000015.1, read on the forward strand.
AATAATCACCAACTTCGGCAAAAAATCGTTTTTTCATTTTATTATTAAAATCCCAAAACATTTTGCCGGTGTCATTTTTAGCTTGGTAGGGCGAATAGGGGGGATTGCAAACAATCACATTAAATTTGCCTTTTACTTTTTCAAATAAATCCGATTGCAAAAATTTTAAATTTTTTATTTGATAGCGCTTGGCATTAGCCTGACTGTTTTTAACTGCCATTTTATTGATATCAACTCCCATTCCGCTTTTGGCTTTTTGGGCAAGCATTATTGAAATCACCCCACAGCCGCAGCCAATTTCTAAAAATGTTTGACTGGGTAAAATTTTTACCGTTTGGGCCATTAGTTCCGTATCGGTTGATGCTTTATAAACGGTTTTAAAAATTTTAATATCAAAACCACAACTATTTTTTTCAATGGTTTTAGCATTTTGCCGTTCTTCAAAATACTTTGCCTGAGAAGTTTTAGCTTTAAATTGGCTTGGTTTAATCTTTTTTATCATGTCTAAATATTAACAAATAAAGATATTTAAAACCAGCCCCGACAATCGGAGCTGGTTTGAATTTATTTTTGGTTTAATCATTTTTTCCAAATATGTTTGGCTAGCTGCCAGCCATATTTTGCTACCACCAATAAAATGAAAAAATAGACTGCATACTGGAAAAGGTAAAATAACAAAGCAATCAAATTAATGGTGATATCCTGAGCCACGCGATTAATGTCACGGACAAATTCTTTAATTGCTGCCTGCCAAGAGTCTCTTAGGCTGACAAAGTCAACATATTTATCTTCGGCAATATTGACGTAAAAATAAGTGTACTCCAGTCGATCAAGCTGATCGGATTTTGAACGATTCAATAAATCAATTTGCTCGTTAATATTAATTCGCTCCTGAGTCAAACGTTCAATAATATTGATTTTACTGTCAATAATTTTTGCCAAACTCGCCGCATCCTGAGTCCTGGTCGCCAAAGCTGTAATTTCATCATAAGACTTAATGGCGCTATCCAAAGTTTCATTGATTGATTGTTTCTTTTTTTCCAAAATTTCCAGTTGGCCGGTATAATCATCAACTAATTTTTTAATCGTGTAAGTGCTTTGCGATAATTCCTTTGGCTTTAAAGACTTAATCGTGCTTAAAATTTCTTCAACGTTTTGGTTTTTAACTTTGAAGGTGAAATAACAATTTTTTTCGGACTGGTTGGCATTTTCAAAAATAACATAGTCTTTAGCCTTCAAACCGATAAATATGGCGCAAGTTTTTTCCAGTTGGCGCGTTTTAATCGTGCTGTTGTATTCAGTCACTTCAAACTCTTCGGCTTTGTCGCCCACAGTGCCCTGTCTTGGGGCAATTGTCGGTGAAGTAACGACGTTTCTAATCGATAAACCGGCAGTGCTGCCCATCATGCCGTAGCCGGCAGATTTGCTACTGGCAACTTGAGCCATGTCATAAGACTCAGACTGATTAAAAACCGCCAGGTCTTTCAAGCCGTTATTGCCAATCAATGAATTAAACGAAGAACCTAAAAGACGAAAAACCAAAGCCAGCAAAATAATTGCCGCCAAAATTAAACCGGCAATTTTTAAAATGGTTGCCGGGCTTAGATTCCATTTTTTTAAAAAATCAAAATTTCCCATAGTGTTCAATTTTTTAATAAATTAGTATAAAAATTAAATTATTTTTTTAATAAATATTTTTTACCCAGCCAAACCAATAGGGCAGTGCTGCCAAAACTCAAGGCTAAATCGAAGGCTAAATTACCAATTCCACCTAGCGGACTTGAATTTAGCATATCACCGCCAAAATGAAACTGCCAGCCCTGAGTAATTAATTGCCAAACAGGCAAAGTTTTAACCTGATTAGCTTCGGCCAGTGTCTCAACCGTTTTATTCAGACTTAAATAAGGATACGGCCAACCATAATAGCGGCTGGCAGAAAACATGCAGCAAATATCAGAATAGGAAAATAGGGAAGTGCCCAAGAAAAAAATTAAACCTAAACTAAAAATTAGTAAATACTTTTTTATGATTTTTTTATTCATACTTTACTAAATATTGAACAGCCAATTTAACTTGTTTTCTAAAACCTGTCTGGGTATTAATAATTTTAATATTATATTTTTTACTTTCTTTAACAAAATATTGGGAATAATTTTTAATCATTAGACCCATTTTTTGGTAAGTTTCTGGGTTTTTAGTATTTTTAATAAACCAATCTTTTTTAAATTTATTTTTCAAAGCGCCCAAAACAATGGCTTTGAGATCGGTTCTAACAACGATAATTCCTTTAACCTCGGTAAACTCTTTTTTTAATTGTGAAATTAGTTTAGGATGGATTTGATGACCTTCAATAATCAAACCGTGCTCTTCTTGAATAGCACACTTGGCCATAATTTTAATCGCTTGCCAGCTGGTTTCTGACTGTTTGATATAAACATCCGTTATGTTTTTTGTAGAATATTTTTCATACATTAAATCATTGCTCAATTTAGTCTCTTTACGAATAACCCCTTTGGGAAAAAGTTTTGGCAAATCCTGTTTTGACACATATGCAGCAACAACACTTTCAATTGTGTCAGCCGAAATCCAAGAAGTTTTTAGCTTCCTTGATAGTTGTTTTGCAATTGTCGTTTTGCCACATCTGGGAGCGCCACCAATAAGATAAATCATATAAACTTATTATACCCCGCCCAAGGCAGGTAAGCAAAAAACCGCCTCTTCGGCGATTTCTTAGTTGGAGCACCTTATTGCCTGCCCGCCTTTGGCGGGGATGATATTAGAATTGAAATTTATAAAAATTAAAAATAATCATTTTACTCTTTTTCAACCCGGTCAACCATAAACTTCACTGCTTCAACCATATTAATTGCGTTTATCTCTATTTCCGGATGCCTATTCTTAAAAACCCTAAAAATTTCATCAGCAAACGCTTGGCCAATCATCGAAACCTTATCAAAATCCAAAATAACTGATTTAAATTTCTCTAACCCTGACAAAACTCTTCTGGCCTGTGAACGCGAGATATGGATACCTCCGATTGTGTATAATTTTATTTTTACCTCCGTCTTATCAAAACCGTAGCTATCATAACCATGGGCAGTGCCCGTATACTTTTTAAAAATATCATTCAAATGTCGACTTGAATCCATACTGATAGAAAAAGTGACACTTGTCCCTCTTTTTATTTTTTCTAGCTTGTTTAAAAAAACATCATTTTTTATGTTATCAAATATCAGTTGATAACTAAAGCTATCTAGAATAAGGACATCGGCAACCTTAGAAGTAAAAAAAATCCCTTCCCCACTATGCACATGCGGAGCAGTTGTGGTTTTGCCTTTCAAAATATCCTGAATAGCCTCAAGCTCTGATTTTAATTTTCGACTTTTCATTACATTTTTATACACCCCAATACCATAGTCATTGACTATAAAAAATAAGCGTTTACTGTCCAACGCAACTATTACATTTATATACTTAGATTGAGAATGTTCAATGGCATTATTGAACATTTCTGAAAAAGCATAGTGAAAAATACTGTAAATGTTCTCCCTAGATTTTTTTAATCTAGCTAATAATGGCAAATGATTCTCAATCTCAGCTATGATTCTATGCTCTTCTAAATTTTTATTAATAAACTTTTTGGCAAAATAATTAGTGATTACTTCAGGATTTTTTTGGATTGCTTTTTTGGTTACATAAAAAGAATTTCTAGTAGACCCTATTTTTTGAAGTTTACCGGAACTAACCCAGCTTCTTAATAGGGAAGTAGCATATTGTCTGGATATATTAAATTTTTTTGCCAGTTCTTTAGATTTTATCCGACCAGCTGCCTCAATAAATTTTAATATTTGTCCTTTGTCTTTCATATAATTAATTGTAAACTAATTGTAAACATTCATATAATTAATTGTAAACTAATTGTAAATATTTGTCAACCCTTTAAATAACAATTTAGTTTACACCAAAAAACCGCCTCTAGGGCGATTTTTGCATGGAGAACCTTATTGCCTGCCCGCCTTTGGCGGGTATGATGTTAGAACTGATATAACCCAAATAAGTTCAGGGATTTAAAGAAGGTCGAGATAATGCTAGCTAGTCCCATTAAGTATCCTTGACATTTCAGTATTAATTTGATACATTAACCAGTTCTCGCAAGAAGTGAGGGCCGCACTGATCCCCATAGGGAAGTGCGCAAATCTTTGAGCTCCCATAGGAGCAAGGAGGAGTAGAGAAATGAATGACAAGAGAGTAGTCAGAGTTGGAAGAAGAATCTCGTTATTTGTTGAGGTGCTTGGGAGGGTGCTTCGCGAACGAATGCAACTCAACATTGTCGAGCATGAACACTGGGAATTTGTGGTTGGCAATTCCACCACACTGAAGTACTTCGGTATGGAAACGCCCGATCCAGAAGCCTCCCAAAATGCTTGGCAAGACTTTGATCGGCAATGGGGCAATCAGGTAGCTCATACCTTTGCGATCGGAGCAGCTCAAGTATTCAAACCAGTCTCCCCAAAACCACTGCCAATTGAAATCAGGGCGCACCTTCAATATGTCCATCCGAATCGAGACGATGGCGACTGGTTATTGGTTTCGGTTTGGGTACAATACCCAGACGGTGAAATCAATCGTGGTACGTTTTCGTGCGATAATCACGGCGGGGTGATCGATCCATACGAAAACGACAAAACGCCTTTACTGCCACCCGAAGCTATTGCCTTCAGGGTTGCTCCAATGGCATAACAAAAAATGATGGAACACTACAAGGAGTCTAATCAACTCCTTCTTTTTTTAAATCATAAAACCGACCTTTTAAGTCGGCCTTATATTGGAGCGGGTAACCCCGCACCTAGCTATGCTCATTGCGAGGCAGGGGGGAAAGTCTTTACCATGGCCGCATTTTTATATTTAATAAAGGTGATAGAGAACCATTATTTATTTTATTCTGCTAGCGGGTAGCGGGAATCCCCGCCAGAGGCGGGTCCGCCTTTTTTATAATCTATAGTGGCGGAGAACCCTACTTGATTTTATCCTAAAAGCGGGTAAGGGGAGTTGAACCCCTATCTTGAGTTTGGAAAACTCACATAATAGCCGTTATACTATACCCGCACGTTTAATTTTAACCTCTGACAGTTTGGATGAAATCTTTCAGTTCTCCGGATTTGGTTTGTTTTTTAATCCCGCCAATAAATGCTTTGGCGTTTTTTCTTACCTCAGCTGCCGGCAAATCGGTATTGCCATAAAAATCCGCTAAAATTTTCTCTCCCATTTGGGCTAAAACTTCAATGCCTTGTCGGTAATCAGTCACTTGGTAGCCATTTTCGGCTTTAACAATAATGCCCCGAGTCATCAATTCGCTAATAACTGCCGCACCGGTGTAATAATATCTTTCACCACCGCTACCTTTTTCACTTGATTCATGAGCTAAGTAATGACAAATCGCTCCGAGTTTAGCGGTAAATTGTTGTTTAGCCAATTTTTCAGCTTGATCCGGTTTTAATTCCGATAATTTTTTATTCAAAACTGCCATGCCAACGGTCTCGGCTTTTAGCTCTTCTAAAATATTTGATTCCGAACTGCGACCGATTCTTTTTCGAACATTTTTGTCATCTTCAAATAAAACGCTATGACCAACTTCATGCAAAACCGCTTCATGATTGGCAGCAATTTTGTAAGCTTCTAAATCAACCGGTAAATCCGTAAAAGTTTGACTCAAAACCGGAAATTCTTTATTGGCTGCCAGTTCACGCATCACATTAGTATGGGAAAGAATCGATTTCTCACCGCTTTCGGCTGGCGTCATATAATAATTATTTGGCCCAAAAGCAAACGGCTGAACATTCAAAACCACGGCCGGCACTTGATAATCATCAGCTAAAGAATCTTTTCTTTGATCAATTATTGCTTGAGCAATTGGTCGATAGCCATTATAAAATTCACCAAGCTCCTGAGTGTCTTTGGTTTGAAAACCTAAGCGCATTTCAATATCAACTTTATTGGCTTCGCCGGCAACCGCTGAACAACCTTGAGGGATAAGCATGATCGGACAACCGTCAACAGCCAGTTGATTGGTTTTTTCATACAAATCAGACCAAATTTTATCCAATTCTTTTGGTGAAACGCTTTTTGATCCGTAAACTGCCGCCACTTGCCTTAGGTAGTCCGGTAAAGCCAAATAGCTTTCCGGCAATTTTTTAGCTGCAATCATTTTTTCGGTGCGATCGGCTAAAACTTCCAGCCGCTTAACAATCTTTGGCCATTCATAAACGAAAACATCGCCATAAGTTTTTGAATCCGGTTTGCCATTTTCAGCCCCAGAATCAATATCGTATAAATACCCAGCACCGGTTTTATCACCCAAAGGAGTTTCTTGTGAACCACCCGGTGCGTCAGCTAATTCAATTTGTTTGACATGAGCCTGATCAAAATATTTTCCCAATAAACCGGCGGAATCCAAAAGTAAATTTAATTCTTCCAAACTCACCCCCATTTTTTCAAAATTATCTGGCTGCAAATCTTTAGCCCATTTTCTTAATAAAACAACTGAAGCCAGCTGACGTTCCGAAGAAGCTAAAACCAACGTCCGCCAAGCCTCAGGCGCTACTTTTCTTAAATTTTCCAAAACTCCAAGTTGTTGTTGTTCTAAATTGCCTGCCAAAATATTTGAATCGGCTAAAATTTTTTTGACTTCATTATATTCTTCGGTATCAGGAATTTTTTCTAACCAGCCAGGAATTTGTTTTTGTAAAACTTCATTAGCCCCGCCAGACCAACGCTTGGTAACTGTACTTTTTGCCCCAGCAAATAAATCTTCCAGACTTTCTAAATTATCAGGCAATTGTGGCCAGCCTTCGGTCTCAACTGTTGATTTAAGTTGATCTCTGATTTCCCGACTCGTATCAATATACTCGGGTAAATCTTGAATTTTTAAAACATCCAACCGATTGGTTGAATCAGGATTAAAATTTTGGCCGAACTTTGGTCCTTTTTCCATATCTTTGTTTATTAGACAAAAATTATTTTGGCCTCACTTTTCAGCTTGGTCGGGGTAGCCGGACTTGAACCGGCGGCCTCCTGCTCCCAAAGCAGGCGCTCTAGCCAACTGAGCCATACCCCGATAAATAAAAGACCGAAGCTCTAAATCCCAAATCCGAAACGATATCTAAATTCAAATTATCCAAATTCCAAATGGTTTGAAATTTAAGACTTTCAATTTGAAATTTGTTTAGTATTTAGGATTTCGAATTTCGGAATTACCACCGCAAGATGGATTGGTGCCGGGTCCCAGAATTGAACTGGGGACGCAAGGATTTTCAGTCCTTCGCTCTACCACTGAGCTAACCCGGCTTAAAACCGGCAGATGAATACTTTGGATTTTTTAATTTATCCAAATTAAATCCAAGCCAGCCAATCTTTAATTTAAACTTCTACCCGGTGGGCGATCGAGGAATCTCCGCCGAAGGCGGATGTGCCTCTGGCGCAGAACCTTGGACCTCGTCATTACCCGCCTGCCACGCCATAAAATATTGAGCGACTATAGATTGTTTCAATTGATAAACTTTCAATCCATTTAACTTACTTGACGGCATGGCGGGCAGGTCAGCTCCGCCCCTAACCTGATAAAAATTTAATTTCTACCCCATGGGCGATCGAGGAATCGAACCTCGGACCTCGTCATTATCAGTGACGCGCTCTAACCAACTGAGCTAATCGCCCATAGGGCAAAAATCAATATATAAACTATTTTATTAGGTGAGGGGTGAACGCTCCCTGCCCGACTGAACGATTTATAGAACTATCACAGTCGTTCGGGCGGGTAACCCCCGCCGAAGGCGGGTCCGCCTCTGGCGGAAACTGAGCCTGCCTACCCTGCCTACCGGCAGGCAGGCGGCAGGTAGGCTAATCGCCCACCGCAAAGAAGTTTGATTTTTTATTCAAGAAAGCCTGAGTTAATAAAAAATAAAAAAATATTTGCTGTAATTTTACTATCCCAATATAACAAAAAGGGGTTAACCTGTCAATAATTAAATATCCCCCAAATCAAGACTGTTTGCCCCGTAAAAATTAACTTAAAAACGCAGTCTGGGCAACAAAAATTCCTGCCCAAAAGCAGGAATTTGATTTAACAACCAGAAAGTGACAACTACGCGCCAACTCTTCTCCCATTATTGCTAATGGGGGATCGACGATGGATGAAGAGAGGAATTCCTTCTCTCCATCGCTGTTTCTCCCTAGAAAGGAGGTGATCCATCCACAGCTTCCGCTACGGATGCCTTGTTACGACTTCGTCCCTGTCATCTGTCTTACCTTTTGCCGGCCTGCGCCGACATTTGGGTACTACAGACTCCCTTGACGTGACGGGCGGTGTGTACAAGACCCGAGAACGTATTCACCGTACCGTGGCTGATATACGGTTACTAGCGATTCCAACTTCATGCAGTCGAGTTTCAGACTGCAATCCGAACTGAGACCAGTTTTGATGGGATTAGCTCCGTCTTTCGACTTGGCAACCCTTTGTACTGGCCATTGTAGCACGTGTGTCGCCCAGGGCGTAAGAGCCATGCTGATTTGACGTCATCCCCGCCTTCCTCCAGCGATAAGCTGGCAGTTTGTTGTGAGTGATTTAACACAACATAGGGGTTGCGCTCGTTGCCCGACTTAACGGTACATCTCACGACACGAGCTGACGACAACCATGCAGCACCTGTGATACACCCTCGAAGGAGTCCTAGTTTCCTAGGATTTGCAGTATCATGTCAAGCCCTGGTAAGGTTCCTCGCTTATTGTCGAATTGAACCACATGCTCCACCGCTTGTGCGGGTCCCCGTCAATTCCTTTGAGTTTTAGCCTTGCGGCCGTACTAC
>JBAYJS010000016.1:0-23249 GCA_041664985.1 Candidatus Buchananbacteria bacterium
ACCGGCAATTAACAAATGAGGCATCCGATCCAATTCAGCTAGCCACGGTCGGCCCATAACGTCCTTGCCCAAAGCTACGGCCAAATTTGATTTGCGTGATTTAAATTGTTCGCTACTTAAAATATCAGCCAAAGGTACAATGGAAGTGGCTTGATTTGGCACTTCAATCCCAACCAACGATCGGCCCGGAATTGGCGCTTCAATTCTGATCGGATGAGCGGCTAAAGCTAAAGATAAATTATCATTTAAAGTCGTAATCCGCGAAAGCTTGACTCCTTCAGCCGGTTTTAAAGTGTACTGAGTGACTGTTGGCCCGACTTGAGCATCACCCATTTCAACGTTAATGCCGAAATTTTCAAAAGTTTTTTGAATGATTAATTTATTTTCTTTAATATCGCCGCCTTTAGGCGCAGTGGCTTTACCATCTAAAAGATCCAATGGTAAATCGATTTTGGTTTGTTTAAATTTATCAACTCCCAAATCAAACTGCTTGGCTTGTCTTTTTTCTTCACTTTCTTCTTTAATCTCGGCTTTTTCGGCCAAAGAAGCTTTGGTATTATATTTGCCGCCGGCTTGTTCGACTTGAACGTTTTTTTGTAAAAACTCCGGTTCCGGCTCAACAATTATGATTTCTTCAGTTGCGGTTTTATCGCGCTTGGCTTGAATTTTTTTAATTTTACGCTGAGATTTTAAATCGCCAAATTTACCCCACCAAGATTTTACCTGCTCTGATTTTTGAGGCATTGATTCGGTCCAATTTAAAATTGAAGTTTCAAAAAGCAAAAGCAACCCAATCACGGCTAACGCTAACAAAACTACCACTGATGCCCAAAAGCCCATTATTTTCAAAAACAAAAAAGCCAAAACCAAGCCCAAATAACCGCCGCCCAAACCAAGCTTAGCCGCTGCTAGTAGATCAGCTTGATGAAAAATAACGTGGAGCAAGCCGTTAAAACTTAAAACAAAAATTACTACACCTAAAAAATTTGAGAGTTTAAACCCGTGTTTGCTTGGCCGCAACATAAAATAACCAACCACCAAAAAAATAATTGGCACACACCAACGGTTAACCCCAAAACCGAGCTTCAAAAAACTATTAAGATATTCACCCAAAGTCCCGGCCAAATTTACCAAACTTAAAAAGGTAATAATACCAAAAGTTAGCAAAAAAATGATAATAATGATTCGCTTTGCTCCTGGCGAAAGCTCAAATTTTGGCCCGGAAAAATTGAGGTCCCTAATGCCGTTCATTTTATTAAATCGTTTTTTATGTCTGGCCATTTTAACCTTTAAAATTAACAATTAACTCATATATTTTACCATAAAACTAGATGGCCGTAAACTATTTTTGTGTCCCCCAATTGACCCTAAAATTAGCCTAAATTGGCCAAAGCAAAGCGCCCGCCAAAGGCGGACGCTATGTTGATTATTCTAATTTTCTAATTGGACTAATTAATCCTTAGTGTCTTTTTGAACAAATCCGGTACCGGCTGGAATCAACCGACCAATAATCACATTTTCTTTCAGACCTCTAAGATAATCGATCCGGCCTTCAACTGCCGCATTGATCAAAACTCTGGAGGTTTCCTGGAAGGATGCAGCTGATAGAAAGCTTGAAGTGGATAATGAAACTTTGGAAATACCCAAAAGCAATTCTTCAAATTCCGCTTCGGCGCCGCCGGTTTGTCTAATTCGATCATTAACGTCAAGCATTTCATCTTTTTCCATTTTCTGGCTGGCCAATAATTCAGTATCACCGGTAGTTTTAATCAAAACGCGGGAGAACATTTGTTTAACAATCAATTCAATATGACGGTTATCCAATTTCTGACCCTGGGAAGAATAAATCAATTGAATTTCATCAACGACATAACGCTGGGTTTCTTGCTTGCCTTTCAAATGATAAAGCTGGCGTAAGTCTAAACTACCATTAGTCAAAGCTTGACCCTTAGTCACTAATTCGCCGTCTTTAACCAATAAATGAAACTCCGGCGGAATTTGATAGATTTCAGCTTTTTGTTCTTTGGCCAAAACCACAATTTTTTCTTTTTCCACTTTGACAATACCCGGTCTGGCAGCCAAAACTTCTTCACCGTCTTTATTAATCATGACTAAATCGCCTTTTTTAATCTTTTGGTCGTCTTTAACTTCAATTTTTTGCTTTGATTTTTCTTTCTTATCACCAGTGACCAAAGGATAAATATCTTGATCCAAATCTTCATGCAAAACTTTTACCACATTCAACCGGCCAAGTTTGGCACCTTCACGTTTTGATTCTTCAATTTTTACCAAACCGTCAACTTCGGAAACAAAGGCGCGATGTTTTGGCGGTCGGGCTTCAAAAATTTCTTCCACCCGCGGTAAACCTTGAGTAATATCTAATCCGGCTACACCGCCAGTATGGAAAGTTCTCATCGTCAGCTGCGTGCCCGGTTCACCAATACTTTGAGCGGCAATAATACCAACCGAAGTTCCCAAAGCTACCGCTTTATTATGGGCTAAATCCCAGCCGTAACATTTTTGGCAAACGCCGCGGCGAGTTTTACAATTCATCACCGAATGGACATGAATCTGAGGTAAATCTAATTCCTTAAGCAAAGCGGCTTTTTCGGAATTAATTATATCATCAACGTCTAAAACGGTTTTTTTAGTTTTTGGATCAACAATTTTTTCCAAACTGTAGCGGCCCTTCACCCGATCAATCAAATTCAAACCCATAATTTCGCTGGCTTTTTTGGTAATGACTACACCGTCTTTATCGCCACAATCAATTTCATTAACTACCATATCCTGAGAAACATCAACCAATCTTCTGGTCAAATAACCGGCGTTAGCGGTTCTCAAGGCCGTATCGGACAAACCTTTACGCGCACCGTGAGTGGAAATAAAGTATTCCAAAACGTCAAAACCTTCTTTGAAGTTACCTTTAACCGGCAATTCAATAATGTCACCGGCCGGGTTAGTCACCAAACCTTTGATACCGATAATCTGAATCAACTGACTCCAGCTACCGCGGGCGCCGGATTCAACCATGGTGTAAATCGGGCCGAGAGGATCAATGGTGTTTTGACTGAGTTTGACGATTTTATCTTTGACACCCATCCAAATTTCAATGATTTTAATTTTACGTTCGCTGTCAGTAAGTAAACCAAAATTATACTGATTTTCCACTTCTTCCACTTCTTGTTCACCTTCCAAAATAACTTCTTTTTTATTTTCAATTTTTGGCACGTCGTCCATACCCCAGGAATAGCCGGATTTAGTCAAATATCTGAAACCTAAATTTTTAATCGCGTCCAAAAGCTTGGCCACTTCAATTTCATCATAGCGTTCCAAAAAATCAGAAACTAATTGGCGCAAAATTTTACTGTCAACAATTCTATTTTGGAATGGATAATCGTCCGGCAAAACCTGATTAAAAATTATCCGGCCAACCGAAGTTTCATAAATTTTATCTTTGACTCCAGCGGCTTTTAATTTTGGGGCCAACCAGGCATCAGCTCTAACTTTAATTTTTTGCTGAATTTTAAGTTGGTTTAGATTGTAAGCCAAAATCGCTTCTTGACAGTCAGTGAAGACTTTAATTTTTTGATCCTTTTCTTCTCGAAGAATGGTTATATAATAACAACCCCAAACCATATCTTTGGTAGGTCTGGCAACCGGGTCACCGGTGGCTGGTTTTAAAATATTGCGAGAAGCAATCATCAAATTAGCCGCTTCCCATTTGGCTTGTTCGGTTAACGGCACGTGAACGGCCATCTGGTCGCCGTCAAAGTCAGCGTTAAAAGCTTCGCAAACCATCGGATGAATTTGAATCGCTTTACCTTCAATCAAAATCGGTTTAAAAGCCTGAATACCCAAACGATGCAAGGTTGGCGCCCGGTTTAGCAAAACGTGTGCGTCTTTAACAATTTCTTCTAAAATATCCCAAACTTCGTTGCGACCGGTTTCAATGAACCGATTGGCCGAGCGAACATTATGAACATATTCTCGTTTAATCAATTGGCTAATTACAAACGGTTTGAATAATTCCAAAGCCATGCGTTTGGGTAAACCGCATTGGTCAAGTCTTAATTTCGGACCAACGACAATTACGCTACGGCCCGAGTAGTCAATTCTTTTACCTAATAAGTTTTGGCGAAAACGACCCTGTTTACCTTTCAAAATATCAGCCAAAGATTTAAGCATCCGTTTTTGACCGGTTGAAGCGACAACGGTTTTACCGTGTCTGGCGCTGTTATCAATCAAGGCATCAACTGCTTCCTGCAACATTCTTTTTTCATTTCGTGTAATGACTTCCGGCGCGTTCAAATCTTTAAGCTGTTTCAAACGATTATTTCGATTGATAATGCGGCGATACAAATCATTTAAATCAGAAGTGGCAAACCGACCACCGTCCAAAGGCACCATCGGCCGCAAGTCCGGCGGGATAACCGGCACGGTGGTTAAAATCATCCATTCCGGTCGGATTTTATTTTTTTGAAAATTCTTAACTAATTTTAAGCGTTTGATTAATTTTTCTTTCTGAGTCGGATTAACATTAATTTTAACCTCCTGCTCCAATTCAGCAGCTAGTTTATCCAAATTAATTTTTTCCAAAAGACTGCGAATACCCTCGGCACCGATATCAGCATCAAAAATATGACCGTACTTCAAAGATAAATCATGATAAACGTGTTCGGAAATTATTCTTAACGGTTTCAAATCTTTCAATTCTTGTTCGGCCAACCGTAAAATTTGTTCCAGCTCTTTAATTTTTTCCGCTTTTAAATTTTCCAAAGTCAAAGCTTCTTTGGCAATCAATGCTTCCAATTCTTCAGGCTTGATATCTTTTTTGGTCTGGCCGATTCTGGTTTTGGTCAAATTAAGCTGGTTGGCAAAATCACTTTCAATTTTTTTCTTTTTAGCTTTAAATTCCAATTTAATTTGTTCCAAAGTTTCACGTTTCAAATCTTCGTCAACTCTAATGATTATAAAATCGGCAAAATAAATCACTTTTTCCAAAGCCATAGGCGACAAATCCAAAATCAAACCAATCTTTGACGGCACACCGCGCAGAAACCAAATGTGTGAGGCGGGTGAAGCCAAATCAATATGGCCCATTCTTTCGCGGCGAACAATTGAGCGGGTAACTTCCACGCCGCACTTATCACAGACAATGCCTTTATAACGAATTTTTTTATATTTACCGCAATAACATTCCCAATCCTTTGAAGGACCAAAAATTCTTTCACAAAACAAACCATCTTTCTCGGGCTTTTGCGTCCGATAATTAATAGTTTCCGGTTTGGTCACTTCGCCATGAGACCACTCATGAATAACTTCTGGCGAAGCCAGGCTAAGCTTTAGGGCGTCAAAATCAATTATACTTTTTTCTTCAACCATATTATTTAGAATTGGTTAAGTATTGAATAAGATAAAAAATTATTTTACTGATTATCAGTTTCGTCTGATTGCTCTTTTGGCAAAGACACGACTTTAGCGTCTTCCGGTCGGCTGGCCTGGATTAAATCGATATTTAGGCACAAGCCGTTAAGTTCGCGCAATAAGACATTAAATGATTCAGGAATATTTAATTTTTTGATTGATTCACCCTTGATAATTGATTCGTAAGCTTTGGAACGGCCGGAAACGTCGTCGGATTTAATTGTCAAAATTTCCTGCAGCATATTGGCAGCACCATAAGCTTCAAGTGCCCAAACTTCCATTTCACCAAACCGCTGGCCGCCAAACTGAGCTTTACCGCCCAATGGCTGCTGAGTGATTAGAGAGTAAGGACCGATGGAGCGTTGATGAATTTTATCTTCAACCATGTGGTTTAATTTCATCATGTAAATTTGACCAACCGTTACTCGCTGTTCAAAAGCATCACCGGTTCGGCCGTCAAACACTGTCATTTTACCGTCAGTGGCATAGCCGGCACGTTTAAGTTCGGACTTAATGGTTTCTTCCGAAACACCATTTAAAACCGGACTCATGACTTTGTAGCCGAGTTTGCCTGCGGCCAAACCCAAATGGGTTTCCAAAATCTGGCCTAAGTTCATACGAGAAACCACGCCCAAAGGACTTAAAATGATATCAACCGGCGTGCCATCAGCCAAAAACGGCATGTCTTCAACCGGTAAAACAATTGAAACCACACCTTTGTTACCGTGGCGGCCGGCCATTTTATCGCCAACCTGAATTTTTCTCAAATTAGCAATTGAAACTTGATACATTTTTATCACCCCGGAAGAAAGTTTATCACCGTTTTCGCGAGAAAATAATTTAACATCAACCACTTTGCCTTTTTCACCATGTTCCAAATAAAGTGAACTGTCGCGAACATCTCTGGCTTTTTCACCAAAAATAGCGCGTAACAATTTTTCTTCAGCCGAAAGTTCGGTCTCGCCTTTTGGCGTAATTTTACCAACCAAAATATCACCCGAAGAAACCGAGGCGCCGATACGGACCACACCTTCAGAATCCAAATCTTTTAATTTTTCTTCACCGATATTTGGGATATCGGAAGTAACAATTTCCGGTCCTAATTTAGTATCGCGAACTTCGACTTGAAAATCTTCAATATAGATAGAAGTAAATAAATCTTTTTGAACGACTCTCTCGGACAAAATAATGGCGTCTTCATAGTTGTAACCTTCCCAAGGAGTAAAAGCCACCAAAATATTTTGCCCCAAAGCCAATTCACCTTTGTCCGTTGCCGGACCATCGGCAAGCACATCGCCCTTTTTGACGGTTTCACCTTTTTCCACAATCGGTCGCTGATTAATACAGGTGGAAGCATTTGATCGGACAAATTTATTCAAACGATAACTGCGAGTTTCACCGCTTTTTTCCAAAATATCAATGCGATCGGATTGAACTTCGGCTACCTTACCTTCATTTTTACAAACAATTACGTGGCCGGAATCCTGAGCGGATTTAGCTTCCAAACCCGTACCGACAATCGGTGAACTTGGTTTAACCACCGGGACTGCCTGCCGTTGCATGTTTGATCCCATCAAAGCGCGGACGGCATCGTCGTGTTCCAAAAATGGAATCAAAGAAGTGGCGACTGAAACAATTTGATTTGGCGCCACATCCATATAATCAACTAATTCAACATGTTCAATTTCCGGTTCGCCGTATTTTCTCACTTCCGCCCGATCAACCAAAAAGTAACCATTTTCATCAATTGGCGTAGTCGCGGCGGTAGTGACGGAATTTTCACTTTGGAAAGCGGTTAAATACACCACATCCGGAGTTACTCTTGGTTTGACCGGAATTTTTTTCAGCTCAGTAATTTTTTCCAAGTCTTTGGCATCTTTTTCCGAAATAGTTTTTCCGGCTTTAACCACAACTTGTTTATTGGCTGGATTAACAATATCGATTCTGGCAATTTCGCCTTCGGTTTCTGAAGCTTTATTTAAAATATCATGCTTTACTTTACGGAAAGGCGTTTCAATAAAACCATATTCATTGATTCTGGCATAACAAGCCAAATGACCAACCAAACCGATGTTTGGACCTTCCGGCGTGGCAATTGGACAAATTCGGCCGTAGTGAGTCGGGTGCACGTCGCGGACATCAAACCCGGCGCGTTCACGAGAAAGACCGCCAGGACCCATAGCCGATAAACGACGCTTGTGTTCAAGCTCGGCCAAAGGATTGGTCTGATCCATAAACTGAGACAGCTGAGAAGACATGAAAAATTCTTTGACCGAACCAATGACCGGTCTGGCGTTAATCAAACGATTTGGAGTAATTTCAGCAATATCCAAAGTACTCATCCGGTCTTTGGCAATACGTTCCATCCGAGCCAAACCGATGCGGAATTTATTTTGAACCAATTCACCAATCGCGCGGACGCGGCGATTGCCCAAATGATCAATATCGTCAGGATCTTTTTGTGAAATATTTAACCGAATAATTTCAGAAACCACGTCAATTAAGTCTTGAACTAACAAAACTCTATTTTCTTTAATGATCGGCAGATCATAATTAAAACGCTGGTTAATTTTATAGCGGCCGACTTTGCCAAAATCATAGCGCTCAAAATTGAAAAACATGGCATAAATCAAAGACTTGGCGTTGTCGGAAGTGGCCAAATCACCGGGCCGAATTCTTTTATAAACTTCAATTAAGCCTTCGGCTTCATTGTCGGAAGCATCTTTGGCTAAAGTATTTTTAATGTAAGAAATTTCCGGATGAGTATCGACATCTTTAAAAATTTCAGCAATTTCATCATCGGTTGGGTAACCAAAAATTCTAAATAAAGCGGTAGCCGCAATTTTTCTTTTGCGGTCAATTTTTACCCAAATGACATTATTGATATCGGTTTCAAATTCCAACCAAGAACCGCGGTTAGGAATAATTTTGGCGCCATAATAACGCTTTTCACCGTAAACTTCGGAGGTAAAGAAAATCCCGGCTGATCTAATCAGCTGGGAAACCACAACTCTTTCAATTCCATTGATAATAAAAGTACCACGATCAGTCATCAAAGGAAAATCGCCAAGGTAAACTTCTTGCTCAAGTTTTTTATTCAATTTTCGGTTAACCAATTTGGCCGTTACCCGAAGCGGGGCTTCATAGCTCAAATTCTTGATCCGGCTGGTGACTTCATCAAATTTCGGTTCATCCAAATAGTATTTACCAAAAAATAATTCAAAATCACGGCCGATAAAATCTTTAATCGGCGAGACCTCTTCAAATAGTTCGGACAAACCGTGTTCCAAAAACCATTTATAAGAATCTTTTTGTGCTTCAATCAGATCCGGAATCGGCACTGCTTCTTTAAGAGTGGTAAAAACTTGTCGGTTTGGATTTTTTGAAGCCATAGATATTATGTAATTAAACTAAATGATTATTATAATGATAAATATGTCAATCGAATTTTGCCGTATACAACAAAAAATTGCTCCCAACCTCTGTTGCAGGATGCGAGTTTAAAAATTTTTCCGGTTAAGTTTTAGAAAAAAAGAAGCCCACTACCTATTTTTTAAAAAATGAGACATGAATTAGACTTTGCCTAACAATAGCGGGAAGTTAAAAAATCAATATCAAGGAATTGATTTAACCTACAAATATTAGCAAAATATAATAAATTTGTCAATATAAAAAAAACGTGGATAAGTCAAGTATTTAAAAATGGCTTAAATTAGAGAAAAACTAAAACACAAAAAACAGTTATCCACAGGTTATTAGAAATTTGGTTTTGGTGGTTTTTCCGGTGGATACTTATCCTGCTTCAGCAAAATATCGTCATTTTTTGGCTGACTAACATTATTATTTTTGGGAGTTTTGCCGGTTCTCAAAGCCACTTCCGTACCCAAAGATATAACTGAGCAAACCGCAATCCAAAAAAATAAATCACCAAAAAAATAATTTATCACTAGCGCTACTCCCACACCGGCAATGACAGCCAAAATCATTCTCGTGTCAGAATCCATATGGTTAAAATAAAAATTTAAATAAAAAATATTTTAAGCTTTATTTAATTTTGCCAATTCTTCTCTGACCACTTGCCGATCATCCCAAAAAATTAATTTGCCGTTAGCCAAAGCCATTGCCTGCTCCGAGCCCTTGCCGGTAACCAAAACTAAATCATTGGTTTTAGCCAAACTTAAAGCTTTGGCAATTGCCTGGCGGCGGTCTAAAATTATAAATAAATTCTGATCAATAATTTTTCCCGCCTTAATCGCACCATCGGCAACCTGATTGATAATTGCCAAAGGATCTTCATCGTAGGGATCTTCATTGGTAATGATAACATAGTCGGCATTTTTGGCGGCAATTTCACCCAAAACCGGCCGACGCCAAACATCGCGGCCACCACCGCAAGAACCCAAAACCGCAATCACTTTTTGATGCAAAATGGTTTTAACGATTTCGTAAAGTGCCATTGTCGCTTTTGGTTCATAAGCATAATCAACAATAATTTTGAAAGGTTGATTTTGCTCAATAAATTCAATTCGGCCGGGAACATTTTTAATTTCTGACAATATTTCAGATATTTTTGAAAGGCTCAAACCCTGTGTCAAACCAACGGCAACTACGGCTAATAAATTATAAATATTATGCTGACCAAAAAGTTTTGATTTAAATAACTGATTTTGAATGGTAAAATTTATACCCGCACCAGAGATTGATTCGTTTTCCGCTCTGATTACTCTGGCCAAATCACTTGACTGGCTGGTTAAAGTAAAACCACTTTTAACTTCGGCCCAATTAGCCAAAAAATCTTTGGCATTTTCATCATCCAAATTGGCAATAATAGTTTTTTGGATTTTTTGGCCGGCAAAAACTTTAGGCTCGTCGTCTTTAAGTTTGGCGAAAAGTTTTAATTTGGCTTTTTTGTAATTTTCAAAATTGCCATGAGCCTCAATGTGCTCCGGATACAAATTGGTAAAAACTAAAATATCATAATTGATTCCCAAATGACGAAACTGCTCGATGCCCTGAGAAGTGGTTTCAATAATTGCATACTGACAATTGGTTTTGGCCATTTGTTTGATCAACTTTTGCAAAGCAAACCGGCCAATCATGGTCATCTTTTTATCATTGAGCCATTCTTTTTTATCAACTTTGAAAAAAATCGTGGAAGCGGCGCCGACTTTAAAACCGGCTTTTTCCAACATTTTGGCTAATAAATAAACTACCGTTGATTTGCCCGAAGTGCCAGTCACGCCAATCACAATCATTTTATCCGACGGACTACCGTAAAAAAAATCAGCGGCTACGGCGAGTAAATAATGGTATAGCTTAAGTAGTGGACTAGGAATAATTTGCTTAAGACGGTTTAACATAGAAAATCCTAAATTATAATATCTAATTTCTAAACAATATTTAAATCACAATCCTCAAATCACAAATTGTTTGTAATTTATGATTTAAAATTTGGAACCGGTTTGTTTAGAATTTTCCGCCAGAGCCTGCCTACCGGTAGGCAGGGCGGATCTGCCTTTGGCATGAAGAATTTCTGGCTTAGACTTTACTTCTTGTTGCCTAAAATTTTTAAGGCTTGTCTGACACCTTGACTGGCATCAGTGGTTTTTTTATCCAGCTGAGAAATTGCGTTTTTTGCTTCGGCTGTCGAATAGCCAAAACCAACCAAAGCGTCAAAAATATCTGATTCCAAACTGGAATCATTTTTTTCACCGGCCACTTTGGATCGAACAGTCAGACTTTCAACTTTATCTTTTAAAGCCAAAATGATTTTTTCGGCTGTCTTTTGACCCAGGCCAGACATTTTAGTCAAAGTAGTCGGATTATTTTCCAAAATTGCCTGTTGAACTTCCGCCATGGTGGTTTTGGCTAAAATTCCAATTGCCGATTTTGGGCCAATCCCTGGCACTTCCAAAAGCAAAGTAAAAAAAGTTTTGTCCGCGGGGTTTAAAAAACCGTATAAATCCAAAGCGCGTTCCGAAACTGCTAAATAAGTATAAACCGTCACTTTTTCGCCTTCAGTGACTTTTTTTAAATTGCTGGCTGGCGAATAGACTTTATAGCCAACCCCCGAAACATCCACGACAAAATAGGAGTCTTTGCGCAACTCTGAGGTTTTGTAAATAATTGTACCGTTTAATGAGGCAATCATGGTTTTAAATTATTTCCAAACGCTAAAACCAAATCTTTGACTCTTATTTTTATTGAGACCTGAATTATTTTTTTGATTTTTTGTTTCGGGAAACGCGAATTAAACCGGAGCATGGAATAATTTCAATGCCTTTTTTTTCTAGTTGATCTAAGAAGTGATTAACCCCCAAAGAATCTGAGGAAATGTGACCGGCGATAACAACATTAATGTGGTGCTTGGCCGCCTCTTTTTTACGCTCTTCGTCCATGTGCATACCAATAACCGTACCAATTCCCGCTTGCGCCATTTTTTCGTAAATCCCAACTGCGCCTTCGGTGCCGCCAGTAATTTCCGTTACCACGATTTTTCCGGCCGAATTTTCTGTAGAACCCACAAAAATCTTTGGGCCGGTTTTTCTAATCATCGCTTCTTGATATTCGGGGACAGTTTTTAACAATTTGATAATTTCACCAACCGTTTCTGGTTTATTTTTTTTGATCAAATTATCCAAAAAAGTCGCTGCCATATTATCACAAGGCGTATGAACACAAATCAAACTGATGTTTAAAAGCCTCGCCGCATCAACGGTTCGAAAATGATTGGCCGCCGATACCCCACGCGCCACTTCCGAAATTCTTTCTTTGGTTAAAGACTCAGCCACATTAATCGGCACGCCGTACATAGCCAAAACATCAGACTGCAAATGCATCACGTCACCCAAATCAGCCAAAGCCGCACCCAATGGATGATGACCGATAACCAAATCAACTCCAAGCTGTTTGGCAATTATTAATTCGGCCGGCTGAATATCAATACCCACCATGACTTTTTTGACTTCTTTGCCTGAATCAAATAAAACGCGCGAATCGGCATAAGGATTGGTAAATTTTTCCTGGTCGTAAACTTTTTTATCTTCCACACTTCTTTTTTCGTAGCGCTCTTTGGCTTTGGCTAGAATTTTTTTAATCTGAGCTTGCGGCCGTAAATCATTTTCAATACCAAGCTTAATCGCTAAATCGTAAATTTGTTTGGTCTTCATATTTTTATTGTTCTGTCATGCTGAACCTGTTTCAGCATCTTGCCATGATCCTGAAATAAATTCAGGATGACAAACTAATTATTAAATTTTATTAATCCCAATTTTTCCACCTTCAACTGCTTTCAGATTATCCGTCTGAGCTTTTTGGATATTTTCCGCTAAGGTTGATTTTTTAATTTCCGATCCAAATTTAGCAAACACTTCGTCCAAACCGTCATAGGTAATATTTACTTTGTCAGAAATTGTCAGTCCGGCATCTTTTCGCAATTGATTAATTTGCCTGATTAGCTCGCGCGCCTGGCCTTCAAGCTTTAGCTCTTTGGTAATTTCGGTATCCAAACCATCGGCCACGTCAAAAATCAATTCTTTAACGTTCAATTCATCTTTAACCAATTCAATCAGTTGTTTATCCATTTTTTTTGCCGCAGCAGTAGAATAGCTCGCTAACGGTTGGCGAATTTTTATACCGGCAGCCGCCCGAGCCGCCAAACCTTTTTCCACAATTTGCAAAACCAAATCCATCTCACTAACTAAATTTTGATCAATTGATTTTTTATCAAGTTTTGGCCAATCTGCCAAATGAACCGATTCTTTAGGGCCGCCAACCTGATGATAAATATCTTCGGCCAAAAACGGCATAAACGGCGCAATTAATTTACAAAATTCCAGCAAAACAAACCCTAAAGTATTAATGCCTATTTGATCGCCTTGTTTAAATCGATCACGGGACCGGCGCAAATACCAAGTCGAAAGTTCATTGATAAAACCGGCAATCGGTCTAGTCG
This sequence comes from Candidatus Buchananbacteria bacterium, assembly GCA_041664985.1. Classification (GTDB taxonomy): domain Bacteria; phylum Patescibacteriota; class Patescibacteriia; order Buchananbacterales; family UBA6539; genus JBAYJS01. Next base: position 13,382 of record JBAYJS010000016.1, read on the forward strand.
CCCTGAGTAAATCGTAGTCTTTAAGTTTTTCGGTAATTTCCAAATTAAGCAAATTCAGTTTGGCTAAAATCCAATCATCCAAAATATTTTTGGGTTTTATTTTTTTGCGGTCAGTTACCAAACTTTCTTTTTGGTACATCAGATAAAAACTCAAAATATTGCCAACCAGCATGATATTTTTTTGCAAAGCTTCTTTGACTCCCACCTCGGAAAAATTAAAATTTTCCGCTTCCACCACCGGTGAAGTCAGCATATAGTAGCGCAAAGCGTCAGCACCATATTGATCAACAATCAAATCCGGCTCAGGATAATTTTTTAAGCGCTTGGACATTTTTTGACCGTCAGGTGCCAAAACAATCCCATTAACAATTACATTTTCAAAAGCCGGTTTATTAAATAAAGCCGTTGATAAAACCATCAGGGTATAAAACCAGCCGCGAGTTTGATCAATGCCTTCGGCAATAAACTCGGCCGGAAAATTTTTCTCAAACCAGTCTTTATTTTCAAACGGATAATGAACTTGAGCGTAAGGCATCGAACCTGATTCAAACCAACAATCCAAAACATCCGGGATCCGATTCATTTCCTTACCGCATTTATCACATTTGATTCTGATTTCGTCCACAATATGTTTATGCAAATCAGTCACTTTTTGATTGGCTAATTTTTCCAAATCAGCAATTGATCCAGCCACTTTGATTTGGCCGCAGCTGCATTTCCAAACCGGCAAAGGCGTGCCCCAATAGCGCTGGCGTGAAATCGCCCAATCCGTAGCGCCTTCCAACCATTTACCAAATCGGCCTTCTTTTAAGTGACTTGGCGTCCAATGAATTTTTTGATTATTTTTAATTAAATCTTTTTTAATCTCAGTCACTTTCACAAACCAAGACGAAGTGGCATAATTCAAAAGCGGTGTATCACAGCGCCAGCAATGAGGATAACTGTGAGTGTATTCTTCGGTACTCCAAACTAAACCTTTTTCGGTCATATCGGCGACTAATTTTTTTTCCGCTTTTTTAACATACATACCGGCATAACCATTGGCAATTTCTTTAAATTTGCCATCCACACCAACATCGGTTAAAACCGGCAAGCCGAGTTTGGTTGCCGAATTTAAATCAACTTCGCCGTAAGCACCATTGATGGTAACAACTCCGGTACCCTCGGTAGTTTCAACGTAATCGGTGGCAAAAACATGATAAACATTTTTATTATTTTTAATCTCGGGAAACTCTTTGTAAAAACCAAATACCGGTTCATAACCTAAGCCGGCCAAATCACTGCCCTTTATCTCACCAACAATTTCATAATCTCCTTTGCCGGCCATGACTTTTTCCAACCGATCTTTAATGAAAATAAAAAATTCATTGCCGACTTTAACTTTCAAATAAGTATAGTTTGGACCAACAGCCAAACCCATAGTGGAAACCGTGCTCCAAGGAACCGTAGTCCAAGCCAGCAAATAGGTATTTTCAATATTAGCCAATCGGCCGTTATTTTCGGTGATTTTAAATTTCCAAGTGGTTGATAAATCCTTAACATCTTTATAGCCTTGGGTCACCTCAAAATTGGAAAGAGTGGTTTCGCATCTGGGACAAATGTGCATAGCTTTGTAGCCTTCATAAATCAAACCTTTATCATACAAAGTTTTAAAAACCCACCAGATGCTTTCCATGTATTTTGGATCCATGGTTTTGTAATCATCATCCATATCCACCCAGCGACCGATTCGGGGAATAAATTTTTGCCAAACGTCAGCGTAGCGCAAAACACTGAGCTGACAGGCTTCATTAAAACCGCAAACGCCGATTTTTTCTTCAATATCTCTTTTGGTATCAAGTTTTAATTCTTTTTCAATTAAATTTTCCACTGGCAAACCGTGACAATCCCAACCCCAGCGCCGAGCAACATGATAACCGTTCATGGTCCAAAACCGCGGCACCACGTCTTTCATCAACGAACCAATGATATGGCCGTAATGGGGCGTGCCTGTGGCAAAAGGCGGACCATCATAAAAAACATAATCGCCTTTGGGGCTATCTTTTTTTAAGGTCTTTTCAAATATTTGATTGTCCTGCCAAAATTTTAAAATCTCTTTTTCTTTGGCTGATATTTTTGATTCCATAACCCCTTTATTTTATCCAAAAATAACGATTTAGTCAATTTAGCTTGACAAATAGTTGATCCTAATTAAAGATGTAAATACCAAAACCAAAACGCACTCAAACCGGAGGGTACAGTGATGATAGCAACCACGATCGAGGACCTGAAAAGGTACCTTGAAACGATTCGGTCGCGCAACTGCGATGATGCGACCAAAATACGTCTGGCCGAGGTAATTCGCCGGGCAGTTGAGGAACAACCCGGCATCCTGGAAAAGCTTGGAATTACCCAGGCGGAGCTTGACCGTTTGCCCAAGCACTAGAGCTCATTTTTCACCTTAGCCAAAAACTAAGGTGTTTTTTTATAAAAAAAGACACTTACCAATCGGCAAGTGTCGACTCAATGAGCTAATTGCAGGCGGCCTGCCCGGCAGCAGCGCTTGTCTGCAGCCAAGAGACAAACTTCTGGCGCAAAAGCGTCAGCAGCCAGGGCTTAATCCGCCCATGGCATTCATCACGCTTTTGCCAGGCTTCGGTCAAAGCCTGCTTAGCCAAAGCTTCCGCCAAGGCCGAGTTTCCTTTGGTCAGCGTGAACGCCACTCTAAACAAAAGATCCGTATGCCCAATCAGCCCATCTTCAGTAATGACCACCCCTTCTTCTTGCATTTTTGTTCGCTCTCCCTTTGTTTCCGCTTCTGCCTTTACTCAACCAAGTCCGCTTGGCTGATTTTTAGTTTCAATAAAAATTAAAGCTAAAAATCAGCCAAAGACTAGACTACTTATTATACACTTTATTTTAAAAAAGTCAATCTAAAAAACCAAAAACGCCAAAGTTAATCGGCGTTTTTGACTTATTTGGTTTGCTTATTCACCCAAAGAAATTGCTGTTACCGGACAAGCGTCAATTGCTTCAGAAATACCGGCTTTATTGGCTTCGTAATCGGCCTCTAAAACCTGGGCTTTACCGCCACCGTTTAATTTGAAAACTGCCGGGCAGATTGATTCACAAGTACCGCAGCCGATGCAAGTTTGTTGATTGACAACTGGTTTAGGCATAATTTTTTATTTATGATTATTAAAATGTTCTTTAACTTTATTGGCAAGTTCAGTCGGTGTCAAACTGGTTTTAATGATAAAATCGCTAGCGCCTAGTTTTAAACCTTTTTCAATTTCTTCTTTTTGTGACAAATTGGAAAAAATTATCACCGATATACCTTTAGTTTTGGGATCAGATTTAAGCTGTCTTAACATTTCATAGCCGTCAACATGAGGCATTAAAATATCAAGTAAAATCAAATCCGGCGTTTCTAGTTTGGCCAAAGATTCACCTTCCTCGCCGTTACCGGCCTTGATCACATCATAACCGCACTGCTCCAGTTTAGTATGATATAAATCAAGTAAAAAGGTTTCATCTTCAACAATTAATATTTTGATCTTTTTCTTTGCCATATTAAACAAAATAGTCTTATCTATTTCTCGTCTCGCCCCGACCTAAGTTTTAGATTGAGCTTAAGATTAAGAGGACTAAGCCGCAGGCGATTTTAAAAACAAAAATTTAATTTTAATTTATAGACATTTTAGCTTAGGGCGGGGTCATCTTCAACAATCAATATTTTGATTTTTCTTTTAGCCATATCAAGCAAGCTAATCTTATTTATTTTTCATCTCGCCTTTAATAGATTAATTATAACAAAAACTGCCAATTTTTAAAACCAGCTACATTTTTTCCGGTACCGGAATAGCCAAAAGCTCTAAACCTAAAGCCAAAACATTTTTAACATCAGAAATTAAAAGCACCCGCGCCTGTTTAACTTTTTGATCAGATTGCAAAATCGGCAATTTTTCATAAAACAGACTGAAAGCTTTGGCTAAATCGTAAAGATAATCAACCAGGCAGGCCGGATCCAAATCAATCACTGCTTGAGAAATAAAATTCGGAAATCGCGATAAAAGTTTAATCAAACTAAATTCAATGTCAGTTTCCAAAACCGAATAATCAACTTTGTGAGTGATTTTAATTTTTTCTTTGGCAAAAATGCTGCTGATTCTGGCCGTGACATATTGCAAATACGGACCGGTTTTGCCGGTAAACGCAATTGATTTTTTCGGATCAAAAATCATGGTGGTTTTTGGGTTAACCGACAAAATATAAAATCTTAAAGCCGCCAAAGCAATTTGACTGGCCCGTTGTTCTACTTCTTTTTCTGCCAAACCGGAATCGCGCTTTGAAACTTCGGCTTTGGCCAGCTCCTCAAGCTCGGCTAACAAATCATCAGCGCCGGTGCCTTTAATCAAACCTTCACGGGATTTAATTTTGCCAGAAGGCAGACGAATCATCCCATAAGACAAATGATGATAATTTTTAGCATTAACAAAACCCAAAAGTTCCAAAATTTTAAACAGCTGCTGAAAATATAAATCCTGCTCCGAACCGACAACATAAATTGAGCTGTCCAACTGATATTTATCTTTCAAATAAGCCAAGTATAAATCTTGAGTAATATAAAGGCTGGTGTCATCTGGTCGCAAAACAATTTTGTCCGGTAAACCGAATTTTTGCAGCGGCGCCAAAATCACGCCATCTTTATCTTTGACAAAAACGCCCTGTTTCAACCCTTTTTCCACTACGTCTTTACCCTGGCGGTAATATTCACTTTCATAATATTCTTCGTCAAATCTTTCCGCGCCAAGTTTTTCCAAAGTTTGTTTGAAACCTTCCAACACCCAAACCATTAATTTTTCCCAAATTTCAATCGGCTCTCTTTTTTCTTCTTCCCAGGCTTGTAAAACTTTTTGGGCTTCAGCATCCAAAGCCGGATTGTCTTTGGCTTCCTGACAAAATTTAACGTAAAAACTACCGACAAAATGATCGGGCTTGAGTCCTGAGGATTTTGGCGTTTGATTATCACCCCATTTTTGATAGCCCAAAATCGCTTTGGCAATGGCAATGCCGCGGTTATTATAAAGCGTGGTTTGAGTAATTTTGTAGCCGCAAAATTTCATCAGCCGCACGATACTTTGCCCCAAACAAATATTTCTGACATGACCAATCGTTAAAGGCTTATTGGTATTTGGTGAAAAATATTCTACCATCACTTTTTGGTTTTTACCGATTTTGCTTTTGCCAAAATTGGCTTTGGCTTTATAAATTTCGGTCAAAACCAATTTGGAAAAAATTTGCCGGTTAACAAAAAAATTCAAGTACGGCCCGCTGGCCAAAACTTTTACCAATAAACCGGTTGGCGTAAAACCGCCGGCAACCTGGGAAGCGATTTCAACCGGTGATTTTTTTAATTTTTTGGCCAACAAAAAACAAGAGACGGTAAAATCGCCCAAATTATTTTGATTTTGCGGCGGGTACTCAACCGCAACTACTTTGGCGCTGAATTTTTTGCCTAAAATTTTATTGATTAAATCAATAATTTCTTTTCGGACTTTGGTTTCGGCCTGACTGAAATGTTTATTAATTTTTGCCATATAATTATTTAATTACTTTTTTAATTGGCACTGCACTGGACCTTGCCATTTAAATCAATAATTTGATCAATGGTAATATATTTAGCTTGACCAGAAATCGTATTACCAACTTCATTGAGAAATTTTGGCTTCACATACATTATCGGCGAAACTAACTGCGACGGAATCAAACCCATTAAATACAAATCAAGCTGACTGTATTGGCGCAAATTGGTATTTGCCATTAAAGATAAACCGGAAGTAAATGTGCCATTGCCATTATCAATCCAGCCCGAACCGCCAATGGGCGAAATAAAGCCGGCGTAATAACTCCAGTGTTTAAAATCATCCGGCCGCAATAAAGCCTGACTGGGTTGACCCAAACTGTCAGTGAAATTAATATACGCTGCCCAGTTATGTAAAATTTCGTGCATAACAATATTTAAAGCTTCATCCAAACCGGCCTGGGTTTTTGGTTGGTATTTGGCGACATTACCCATCATAATAATTCCTTTAAGCTTGCCGCTGCTACCATACATTTGCGACCAATCAAAATTGCCTTTGCCAACCCCATCAAGCCGATTGGTCACAGGAACAAAATGAGCGATTTCATTGGTTTGTTCATTGGTCAGCCGAAAATTTGTCCAAACAAAAATAAAATCAAAAATATCTTCGTTTTTGTCGTAGAAAGTATTAATCACTTCATTTTTTACTTCAGCCAATCCATCATTTCGCTTTTTTATCAAATAGCCATCATCAGTCATGATTACGGTCGGATAACTCACGTCAATATTGGATAGCTCACCGGTGACATAGGCAAATCGATCAGAAATTTCTTTTTTAATGGTTTCAACCTTGCCGATTTCTTCATTATTAAAATCTTTGTCCGCCAAAAAAATCACGGCCGCTTTTAATTTTTTATTTTCACAATCACGAATTTTATTCAAAGGCTTGGCCACCGGATTAAAAACGGTTTGATCAAGTCCGACAATCGGCCGCTCTCTGACCGTATAGCTCCAGGGCGAATTAACCGCCATTGTCAGATCAAACCGATTGGCTAAAACCGCCTTAACGAAATCAAACGGCTGAATAATGTCATTATTTTTGTAATAGTATTTTTTGGTTTTTTTATCTTGAAAAAGCGAACCGTCCGGAATGCTGTAATCATGAATGATTGGCTCGCCTAAAGTATAATTTTGAAAAAAGATATCTTCAATATCAACCACCCGTTTGGCCCAATTTTTGCCATAAATTTGTTCGGCGATATCTTCGTTTTCAATTTCTCGCAAAACGCCACCGGTTTCAATGGCGTAAACTTGGGGCGCGGTTTTAATTTTAACCAAATAAGTCCCCGGTCGAATCGTAATATTTTTGGCAATTGGAAATTTAGCCAAAACTTCCGGCTCAACCGTAGCGATTAAAGAATAATCTTTGCCATACCAGCTTTCATAAGTAATTTTGTCCGGAAACGGATGGCGGTTGCCGCGGCCGTCAATATAATAGATCCGATCGGAAGTTTTAGTTTTGACCAATTCAAATCCCGCCAAAGCCGGCTGGCTGAAAAAGCCACTGCCTAAAACTGAAACCAGACAAAAAATCACACCAACAATTTTTAATAACGATTTATTAGCCATAGTTTAAAGCCAAAAAAATTAATTTGACCCCGTCAAAAACCCAATAAAATCAGGCCGCGGGGCAATTTAAATCAGTAATTTAATAAAATGATTGTAGCAAAAAATGACTTAAATTACAAGTAAAAAAATACCCAACAATCCCGCGCTATGAAACTGTCAGGTAAATTGTTTTGCTAACGGCTAGGCCGTTAAAACGACTTTTTCACTTGGGTGAAGTTGTTTTGCTCGTTAGTTTCTGCCACTTGGTTTTGGCTGTCAGCGGTAACTTGGAAAGTCAGGGCTTTGGGCGTAGACCAAAGGGTCAGATCAAACGTCGCGGTTTGGCCGGGGTTTAAGCCGGCAATGGCTTTTTGGTAAGTCTTTTTCATTTCCGGTACGGCAATGCTGATTTGGCTTGAACCACTTGCTTGCTCGCCGTTGTTTTTGACCTGGGCGGTAAAGTTTACCTTGCCAAAAAACCAACGGTAAGACTGGCAAGCAGTCTGGCTGACCAGAAGGTCTGGTCGGGGCGGTTCGGAAACTGTCACTTGGATCTGGCTGGTATTGTTGTTTTCGTTACTTTCGGCAATAGCGTTACCAAAATCAACGACGACAACAATGGTTTGGCTGCCCGCTGCCAGGCTAGGCAATGTGGCAGTCAATGTCTGGCTTTGGCCAATGGGAATAGCTGGTACTGTAACTTGAGCCAGAAGGACTTGAGCCTGGGTTTGAACCCTCAGTTGGCAAGCCGGTGACTCGGCGTTGCCTTGATTGGAGACTACCAAGTTTAGCTGGGGATTTTCCGTGGTCAGGTACTCGGTTTTGGCCAGGGTCAAACCGGCAACTGTCAGGTCGGGTAAAGGTGGCGGTAAAACCGTCACGGTTTGACTTTGACTGTTGTCAGTTTCACTGGTTTCGGCAATGGCATTGTTTGAATCAACTTCTACTGTGACGGTTTGGTCACCGGCTTTTGTCAATTCAAACTGCTGCGAAAAGCTTTGGCTTTGCTCGATTGTGGGCAAGTCAATAACAACTGACTGCTCACCCAAGGTCAAAGTCAGCTGGCAAGCAGGGGCTGCTTGGGTGTTGGTATTGGTAACCGTACCTGAGACAATGACATTATTACCAACGTAAAGTTTTGTTGGCAGACTGTCTAAGGCAACTGTGAGGTTTGGCCAAAGCGAAGGCAAGACATTGATTGAAACTTCCTGGTAGTTGTCTTGCTCGTCTGGCTCAGTGAGAAGGTTTTCACTGTCAACGGTAACGCTGGCAATTTGGCTGCCAAGCGCTGTCAGACAAACCGGCAGAAAAAACTCCTGGCTGGTTTGGGCTGCAATGGCAGGCAAGTCAATTACTGTTGCTTGGCTACCCAAGTCAACAGTTTGGAAGCAAGGAACTGAATCAGTCTGGCCCAAGTTGCTTGCCGTCCAAACAACGTAAGCTTGGTTACCGACGCGAAAGGCGTCTGGCGGCATGACCGGTCCGGTCAGTTCAACTTGGATATCGTCAAAAAACGCAGTTTCTTCGTTGGCTTGGAAAGTCAGGCTACCCGGTTGGACCACCGTTGTTTCCAGTTCCAGCAAAATCTGGGTACCAAAACCGGCGACGTTGCTAAACCGGATTTGATTGCCGGCAGCGGTTAATTGGTAGTACCCGGCGCAGAGATTGGCATAGCCAATCGCAGAATTGCCGTCCGAGTCAGTCAAACGAATCCAGTACAGTTCTTTGTCTTTGATATTTAGGACAACCCAACGGCCGTTACCGTTACGAAACAAAACTTCGGTTTCCTGGTTTCTGGTTGGGTTGTCGTTTTTCTCAAAGAAAAACGAAACCGTAAAGTCCTGCAGGCTGGCAAAGTCAGGGTCGACCAACTTGATGCCGGTGTAACCTGAGGTATTGTCAAACCGCAAGATTTGATTTGGCAAACTGACACTGCCGGATTGAGCAAAGGCTTCCCAGTCAGAGCCCAGTTCGGTGCGATTGAAATCGTCAAAGAAAAGACTTTGGCCGGCAAGGAAAAACGGTTGGCCAACAGACACCCTCAGGTCAGTAACTGCCAGGTTTGCCGAGGTGGGTAAACTGACAGTGAACTGACACTGTTTGGTGTTATTGTCTTTTTTGCCCTCAACGACTTGGTTTTCCGGATCAATGGCAATATCAACGGCGTAAGTGCCAAGGTCAAACCGGCCAAGGCAAAAACTGGTCTGCCAAGTTTCAGCCGGTCCCAACTCGGGCACAAGGACTGAAACCAAAAGGCTACCTTCAACTGAAATCTCCAGTCGGCAAACCGGTGAGCCTGACGTAGCGTTGTTGCTGATATTGATCGGACAAAGCACGGGCTTGGTGCAGGCAAACTCACCCAAATTCTCAGGCAAATTCAAGCTCAAATCAACAAACGAGCCAAAGGGAAGATGGAAATTACCCAGGCTGACTGACTGGACTCTGCCAACTGATTCCCAGTAGGCATCACCCTGAGCCATCACTTGAAGCTGACCGTTTGACGGAAAGCAATCAAGCACTTCAATTTGGACTTGGGCCACAGCCACAGTCGCACCGGGAGGAATGACTGCCGGATAGTTAACCGGCAAGTATTCGTCACTCTCGCCATTGAGGATTTTGCAAGTTGAGCTGGAAAACGGATAGACGCCACCAATCAGGTTGTTGATATTACCCAAGCTGCCGTTTTTGACGCCAATG